>JBDSIC010000478.1:0-4026 GCA_039918195.1 Mucilaginibacter sp. | reverse complement strand
GATACCGATAAGCGCATTTACCAGTCACTGGTTAATATACCTAAGTTTATTTTTTACCAGGTACTATCGTTATTAAAGGCCCGTAAAGCCAACCAGCATTCGGTGGCTACGCAGCATTACCATACCGACGTTACCGATACAACTGTAAAAAACGATGAGGTTTGACCCAACTGAAGATACCTTACACGCTGAGCAGATACAGCGGCGTTACCAGCGACGGGTTGACAGGGTAACCCGCATCGTAGCGTTGGTGGTGGCCGGGCTGAGCACGTTTACCTTTATACTTAAGATAGTATTTTTTTAAAGTGGATAATTTTCAGCTAAAAGTAGATAATTCAAGAAAGGCCTCGGCGCAGGGCGGCGGGTGGCTTAGCTGGCTGAAAAAGATCACCTTCATCGAAAAACTATATAACCGAACCGGCTTGGTTGTATTGGTTATCCTCGCACTTTTTATAGCTGTCGGCACGGCTAAATTTGGCGCGGTGTTCGGCGTATTGCTCCTTGTAGCTTTGGTAGGCATCCCTGTAGTTGTCTGCGTTATTGCCTACCCCGAGTTCGGGGTAATTGTTGTACTCACCATGGCTTACCTGCTTTTTTTGCTGACACGTATAGGGTTGGAAGGCCCGGTAGGTATCATTATGGATGCCCTGCAGGTACTGCTGATGATAGGGGTAATGATACGGGCAAAGCAGGACCGTAACTGGGGGATACTACGCGGCCCCATCAGTACCATTATTTTGATTTGGATAGCCTATAATGTATTGCAGTTTGGCAATCCATGGGCCGAATCGCGCATGGCGTGGCTATACAGCGTGCGTGGGGTGGCTATCGTATTACTAAGTTACTTTGTATTCCTCTACAACATCCGCACCATACAAATGGTGCGAATGATATTTAAACTCTGGCTTGGGCTGGCTTTGTTTGCCGCCTTGTACGCTTATAAGCAGGAGTATGTTGGTTTTTCGGCAGTGGAAGAAGCCTACCTTAATTCGGACCCTGCTATTGCCGGGTTGTTGCTGATTGCCGGCCACTGGCGTAAGTTCTCTATATTTTCTGACCCGGTATCGTTCGCCTATAATATGGTGATGCCGAGTATTTTATGTATCTGCATTATAGCCGGTAAGTTCAGGCTATGGAAAAAGATAATACTGGGCTTTTTTGTATGCCTCTACCTGCAATCAATGTTGTTTTCGGGTACACGCGGGGCTAACATACTGCTGCCGGCAGCACTGTTCCTGTTCGCCATCATGAACTATAATAAAAAGGTATTATTGTTCGCCATTTTTGGCGCGGTGTTCCTGGTGTTTTTGATCAATGTGCCTACTAACGACCCTAACTTACTGCGTTTTCAAACTGCTTTCAGGCCGAATAAAGATGATTCATACACCGCCCGGAAGGTGAACCAGAAGCGCATACAGCCTTTTATACAATCGCATCCGTTTGGCGGTGGGTTGGGCGCTACCGGGCAGTGGGGGCACCGCTTTGCACCCGGTTCATACCTCGCAGGTTTTCCGCCCGATAGCGGTTATATGCGCGTGGCAGTAGAACTGGGCTGGGTAGGGCTTTTTATATTTTGTACGATGATATTCACTATACTTAAAACGGGCATTAATAATTTTTATAAGATAAAAGACCCTGAACTAAAAACCTACTGCCTGGCTATGACGCTGGTGATATTTGCCTATAATATAGCCAACTTTCCGCAGGAAGCGTTGGTGCAGTTCCCGTCAAATGTTTATTTCTCTATGGCAGCCGCGCTGCTGACGGTAACTTACCGGCTCGACAGGGAAAAACGCAGGCCGCACGAGCAATTCCGGGAAAAAGAACTTATTAAATATTGAGCATGAGCGACGTTATCAAAAACCGGGATATTGTTATTGTTGGTCAGCAGGCGTGGGATGTGGAAATTGGCAGTAACTGCAAAAACATTGCGCTGGAGTTTAGCCGCCACAACCGGGTTTTGTACGTCAACGCGCCGCTCGACCGTATAACCTTACTGAAACAGAAAAGTGATCCCAAAGTGCAAAAAAGGGTAGCTGTTATAAAAGGGAAAGCAGAAGGATTACTCAAACTACAGGATAATTTATGGAACCTGTACCCCAATGAAATTATAGAATCCATTAACTGGGTAAAAAATGACTGGGCATATAATTTCCTGAATAAAGTAAATAACAAACGCTTTGCACGCAGTATAAGCAGTGCTATTAAAAAGCTTGGTTTTAAGGATGTTATATTGTTTAATGACAATGATATCTTCAGGAGTTTTTATTTAAAGGAGTTGCTAAAACCTGCAGTAAGCATATACTACTCGCGCGATTACCTGCTGTTTGTTGATTATTGGAAACGCCACGGCGAAAAGCTGGAACCGGAGATCATTGCCAAAAGCGACCTCTGCGTAGCTAACTCCACTTACCTTGCCGCTTACTGCGGCAAATACAACAAAAATTCCTTTTACGTAGGGCAGGGCTGTGACCTGGAGATATTTACCAATAAGCAAGATATAGATATACCCGACGATATTACACTTATACAAAAACCGATAATAGGCTACGTTGGCGCGCTGCAAAATATCCGGCTGGATATTCCCCTGCTGGCATACATCGCCCAGCAAAAACCGGGTTGGAGTATTGTACTGGTAGGTCCGGAAGATGGTGTATTTAAAGCAAGCGAACTGCACAGCATCCCTAACATTTATTTCTTAGGCAGCAAACCCGGCGAAATGTTGCCGGCTTACATTAACGCTTTTGATGTTTGCCTTAATCCGCAACTGGTTAACCAGGTTACCATAGGCAACTATCCCCGTAAAATAGACGAATATTTGGCGATGGGCAAGCCAACGGTTGCCACCCGCACCGAGGCTATGAGTGTGTTTGAAAGCCATACTTACCTGTGCGAAACCAAGGAGGACTACACCACCGCTATACAAAAAGCACTTGATGAGGACTCGGCTGAAAAACAGCAGGAACGTACCCAGTTTGCAGCAACCCATACCTGGGAAAATAACGTAAAAGAGATATACAAGGCCATAAACACCGTGAGCAAATGAGTAAACCCGCCGGCACTATTAACAGGATAGATTCGCTTGATTATTTAAGGGGGCTGGCCGCGTTGGGCATTATGTGCTACCACATGTACCTGTTCACTTATGGCGAGGCCGATTCATCAAGCGTGTTTGCCAAGATAAAGATTTACGGCGTATCCATCTTTTACGTGCTGAGCGGGTTAACGCTTTACCTTGTTTCCATCAAAAAATTCAGCTTTACCAAGCCTGTGCTTAAGGAGTTTTACATTAAACGCTTTTTTCGCATAGTGCCGTTATTGTGGATGGCTACGGCTTTAACCATGCTGGTAGCTTTTCAGCCCGAGTTTTTGGGTATGAAGAAGCTGGTAGCCAACATTACCATTATCCCCGGTGCCATAAAGCCTGAAACCTTTATTGCCAACGGTGCCTGGTCGATAGGCGACGAGTTGTTTTTTTATATTCTTTTCCCTTTCCTGTTATTACTGGTAAAGTTTAACAAATGGGCATTTTATAGCTTTACCGTGGTATCGTTACTGTTGCTTACTTATTTTTCGTTTCACCGGCTTAACCCGGCTTTGCCGCTTGGCCAGCAATGGGCAGATTATGTGAACCCGCTTGGGCAGGTGTTTTATTTTGCTATTGGAATAACCCTCGGTGTGGTGGAACGTGATATGAAAAAATTTGGCTGGTGGGCGGTAGTAGCTATTATACTGGTTTGCAGCCTCATTGTGATCTACCCGGTAACGGGCGAACCCATACAACTGGTAACAGGGCATAACAGGCTGATATTAAGCGCACTTGTAGTGTTGCTTTGCTTCCTTTTTTATAAATGTGATTTTGATTTTCTGCCGGAATTTGGCAAACGTACCCTGCGCTTTTTGGGCGAAGTTAGCTTTTCGCTTTACCTGATACACCCCATAATTTACGCCGTAATTAAAATGACGGCGACCTCGTTTTTTGCAACAAACCCGGTAGTGCTTATAAGCCTTACGGTGGTACTTAGC
>JBDSIC010000477.1:0-2989 GCA_039918195.1 Mucilaginibacter sp. | reverse complement strand
GAAGAAATAGACCCTAAGGTTGGCCTTCAAGGCTTCCAGTCGCGTAAAATAGCCTTTAACCTGGGTTTATCCGGCGATGCTTTTAAGGATATGACCAAGTTTATCGCTGCTTTGTATAAAGCATATATCGCTACCGATTCATCAATGTTCGAGATAAACCCGGTTTTAAAAACATCTGATAACAAAATAATGGCTGTTGATGCCAAGGTAAACCTTGACGACAACGCTTTATACCGCCACCCGGATTATGCCGCATTACGCGACGTAAGCGAGGAAGACCCTACCGAAGTTGAAGCGGGTAAATCAAACCTTAACTATGTAAAGCTGGACGGTAACGTGGGCTGTATGGTTAACGGTGCCGGTTTGGCTATGGCGACTATGGATATCATCAAACTGGCCGGCGGTGAGCCTGCAAACTTTTTGGACGTAGGCGGAACCGCTAACGCGCAAACAGTTAAAGCCGGTTTCAACATTATCCTGTCGGACCCTAATGTGAAAGCTATCCTGATCAATATATTCGGTGGTATAGTACGCTGCGACCGTGTTGCACAGGGTGTTATTGATGCTTACCATGAAATTGGCAACATCCCTGTTCCTATTATCGTTCGCTTACAAGGCACCAACGCTAAAGAAGCTAAAGAACTGATAGATAACTCCGGCCTTAAGGTATTCTCGGCTATCCTGTTAAAAGAAGCTGCCGAAAGAGTAAAAGAAGTATTGGTTAAGTAATTAGGTTATATACCAGTGATTAAAAAAAAGCCTTACGGGATTCTGTAAGGCTTTTTTTATGGAAACTGCCAATTAAGATAACGCTCTATGTGGGGTCACCATATCTATCTGCACATGCCCAACCTTACTGTAATCGGGTACAAAGGTGTCTTCGCTGCTGATGGCCATATCCTTTTCAAAATGCACCGGGTATGGCGTGTTTAACAAGCTTCCCTGCGGTATGTAAGGGAACAGCTCATCGTACGTTTGCACCTGGTTAGCGCTTACACGGCGGTAAATAAACTGCCGATGTATATCGTCGGGATGATTCAGGCCGGCCGCGCCTATCATTTGTATGGCGCTGCTAACAGTCAGGTTATGGAAATTAGCTACCCGTGTTTTCTTGTCTTCAACCACCAGGCCGCGCATCAGGCCCTTATCCTGGGTGGCCACCCCTGTTGGGCAGGAATTTTTGTTACACTCCAGTGCCTGTATACAGCCCAGCGCGAACATCATGCCGCGGGCACTGTTGCACATATCGGCACCTAAAGCAAAGTTCTTAACCAGGTCAAACCCGGTTGCTACCTTGCCCGAGGCGATGATCTTAATGTGTTTTTTTATGTCGAAACCGGTCAGCGCGTCATAAGCAAAGGCTAATGCTTCGCGCAGCGGCATACCTACCGAGTTTGAAAACTCAAGCGGCGCGGCACCTGTGCCACCTTCCCCGCCATCTATGGTAATAAAGTCGGGGAATATTTGTGTTTTCATCATTGCCTTGCATATGGCCAAAAACTCGCTTTTATGGCCGATGCACAGTTTAAAGCCTACCGGTTTACCACCCGAAAGCTCACGAAGTTTTTTGATGAAATGCACCATTTCTACCGGCGTGGTAAACGCCGAATGGCCCGGTGGGGAAATCACATCCTGCCCCATTTCAACCAAACGTATGCGGGCAATTTCGGGCGTTACCTTGGCCGCGGGCAATATGCCGCCATGACCGGGTTTGGCACCTTGTGATATTTTTATTTCTATCATCTTTACCTGCGGCAGCGTCGCACGTTTGGTAAAGGCTTCGGGGTTGAAGGTGCCATCAGTGTTGCGGCAGCTAAAATAGCCGGTGCCTATCTGCCAGATAATATCGCCACCGGGCTGCAGGTGATAGTCGCTTAAACCGCCCTCGCCGGTGTTATGGGCGAAATTGCCAATTTTGGCGCCGCTGTTTAAAGCCAGTATAGCGTTTTCGCTAAGCGAGCCAAAACTCATGGCCGATATATTGTAAACGCTGGCCGAATAAGGCTGTATACAGTCAGGCCCGCCCACCGTTACCCGTGGCGACAAGTTGAGGTGGTGATGATCAATTGCTGATATACTGTGATTAAGCCATTCATACCCATTTTGGTAAACATCAAGGTCGGTACCAAAGGGCCGTGTGTCATCCACCTTTTTGGCACGCTGATATATTACACTGCGGTACTGGCGGTTAAAGGGTGTTCCGTTAGTTTCGCTCTCGATAAAATACTGATATACCTTTGGGCGAAGTTGTTCCATTAAAAAACGAAGGCGGCCCACTACCGGAAAGTTACGCACAATGGTGCTCTTGGTTTGTATAAGATCATACACACCTACAAAAAAGAAGGGAACAACTATTACGAATAAATATAAGGCAGGCTGCCACAGCATACTCCAACCTCCTATTACTGCAAAAATTATAAGTGATACTATTAGAAAGGCTTTTGTCATGGTCGCACAAAATTATAATTAAGCTAATTTAACAGATTATCCTAACAAAAAGTATTGTATCGGGTTATAAAATCTACGCTTTGTCTGCACAGTGTAATTAGTGAAGATATAAATAGGTGTTTAAACATCTATTTATATCTTTGTCTCATTAAAACAATTAAAAATTAAAAAATAACCGATCATGGCAACTACAAAATGGGTATTAGACCCAACACACTCAGAAGTACAATTTAAAGTAAAACACTTAGTAATATCTACCGTAACCGGCGCTTTTAAAACATTTGACGGCGAACTGGAAACAGAAGGTGATGATTTTGATAACGCAAGCATCAGTTTTTCGGCAGATATTGACAGCATAGATACCAACCAGGGCCAGCGCGACGGTCACTTAAAATCAGCAGAGTTTTTTGACGCTGAAAAGTACCCTAAACTTACCTTCAAATCAACTTCGTTTACCAAAAATGGTGATGATGAATTTACATTGGAAGGCAACCTGACCATTAAAGACGTAACCAAACCTGTAAAACTGGCTGTTGAATAC
>JBDSIC010000476.1:0-7061 GCA_039918195.1 Mucilaginibacter sp. | reverse complement strand
CCTGCAATATATCCCTCGCTATGGTTTTTTTCAGGTTATCTGGTAGTTTCCTGTCGGGATATTTTTGGAGCGTGCGCAATACCCATTCCTGTCCCGATGAATCACTTAACCGCAACGATTTGGTTTGCATACCGCCGCCCAACTGCAATATTTTAAGCCCGCCTTTTTCCGTCGACAAATGAAGCACCCGCAGTTTTACCGGCGTTGCCCAAAGCACCCGGTTGTGGCTGCCCAAAAATATCCTGTGTAATTTGCCCACCCGGTCATACTCGGGTGCAATGGCAATGGTAATGCTGTCATTTACTATCTGCTGCGCGAAAATACTTGTTGAAAAAACCAATAAAATACCGGCAATGAAAACAGCGCGCAGTATTTTATTTAGTTTCACAGCAATCATTATTTAAGCAGATTCTGGATATTTGACACCTACCCTTATCGCTTTTAAGCCTGATACACCTTGTAATTCTTCCAGTTCCAGTTTCTCTACTTCGGCGGTCAGGTAGCCCTGCTCCTGCAAGTACTGAATGTATTGCATATACTCCCCTGCCTCGTACTGGTTAAAATACACCAGTGCTATTTTATCAGGTTGGGTCAGGCGTTCGGCTGTGCCTTTTATCAGCACCTTGTCAATGCGTTTTTTTACAACTTCGTAGCGAATGTTGTAAGCGCCTTCCACGTCAAACCGGCGTTCGTCATTCCGGAAACTGATATTTATGGGGTTCGAGTGTATAAATATCAGTTGCGTGGTGTATAACGGGTTAGGCATTTTAGCGGCCAGTTTGCGGGTCAGCCTTGCAATTTCGGCCATCGAGCGTATTTGCCACAGCCTTAAATTTTTAAGGTACAGGTTACTGAAAGGCCTTCCGGGCGCTATTGACTGGCCAATGTAAATATCGTACTCCACGCCATCGGTACGGAACTTGCTGAAATAGCAGGGATATGATTTTTGCAGCGATGCCTGTTCGTTCTCTAAATAGCGGCTTACAGAAGTATTCACCAGTTGCATGGAATCTTCCAGTGCGCGCCTCTTTTCAAAAGCTAAACCTGTTTCCTCTTTTATCGCGTCAAAATAAGCATCAATAGCTGGTACAGCGGGCGGATTGCTTGCCTTTACATGGTGCAGCAACGGGTTTACTTCCACCTCTAAAAAATTGGTCAGCATTATTTCATCGTGTGCGTTGGTGTAGTCGTTCACCCTGATGATCCATTCGCCGGTTTCGTATATCAATTTATCTATCAGGCTTAGCTCAACATGCTGTTTGATGGCTTTAAGTGTATCGGTTAAAATATCCAGCAGCTTCTTAAGGTCTTCCTGTAAGGCAGTATTCCGTTCAATGGTAGAATTACGCAGGTCGATAGCGCCAAATAAAGGATAGGTATCCTCAAAAGTAACGGTCTCTATCGCGGTTATTTGCTCCTCGTGCATATTGTTTTTGAGGTAATTAAAGGCTACCTCATTAAATTTCCACTGAACGGATGGCTGTAAGGAAGTGAACTTATCTTTTAGCACCACGTCTATCTTAGCGTTAAAAGAATCGATACTGTACTGGAAAAGCTGGGCGATAAGCGGTATAGCCCCTTTTATTTTGGAGAGTAAAACCTCATCTATCAATAATTCTTTACGCGAGTGAAGTTCCATTACACCCGCCAATTGCTTATTATAAAAAACAGGGATAAGCGTATAAGATATTATACCGGCTTTCTTAATGATCTTCAGTAAAGGATCGTGTTTTGCCTTTTCGTCGGTTATGTTGGCGTAAAATATCGGTTTCGGGTCTTTCCGGTAATCCTCAACCATTTTATACAATACCGAATCGTCCATACCCGCATCCCGCGAAGCCTGTGTCAATACACTCTCAACACATTCGTCGGAGTTAAAAACAAGCTTATCATTAACCGTTAAAAATGGCATCAGGCCAAACTCAATAGCATCATTGCCCGCCAATGTTTTAAGCGACTGCACAATTTGCGGGTAAGCCTCTTTCTCACAAGTATGGTTCACCAATACCGACCGGATATTATCAATGGCATGCGTCATGGTAATATCGGTAAGGGTGATGATGGTAAAACCCTCTAACCTGAAATTACTTAGCGGCATTACTTCGGCCAGCAGTTCCACCTCTTTACCCCTGTGCATTTGTGTGCCTAACTTTTCAAAATCCAGTTCGGGCAGCTCGCCGTTTACATGCACGTCAATAAAGCGGGTATCGGCATGTATGCTGTAATAGCGGCTCAGGTTTGTAGCCGGGTCTGTATAGGTGTATATCTTTTCGTCCTTAAAAACCGAAGTGAAATTGTAAAACTTCTTTAAAATAAGCTGGTATATAAACTGTACCTGTTTCTTTTCAAGTGCATTAGCATCACCATTAGTAACTCCTTTGTTTTTTAGATGATGGCTGTAAAAATCATAAAAAGCATCGGTGCTAAAGAATATTTTGTCAGGCACGGGGGTACTCATGGCCCATAAAAATTCCTTTTCACTGGCAACAAGCGGCGTTAATATAGTATATATCAATACCATTGTTTCGTGGTGCTTTTCTATATCCGCAACGCTTATATCAGCGTCGCCGCCATGAATTTTGTATAAGCGTTCTAATAAAAAACGGTAAAACTGTGCCTTTATAGGGTGTTCTGTTTTTGTCCTTTCTTCCAAATGATTCATCAGCGGCTTGAATGACAGGCGGGTATCCACCTGGCAGGCAACGCATTGGCCTTCATTTATTTCGAGTATCGAGGTGTGCATTTTTTTTCTTTATTAATAACGGAACCTCATGGATATATATGGGTACCAGCCCTCTTCCGAGTGGCCTGCAACCAACTGTACAACCGCCATACGTGCCGGGGCGAAGTAAAAGCCACCGCCTGTACCGGTATGCCATTTACCTGAATTTTCCCGTTTTTCCCATACGCGGCCTGCATCAAAAAATCCTGTTATACCAAACTGCCCCGGTAATATATAGCTGGCAACATCAGCCAGTTTTATCCGCAGCTCCAGGTTGTTGTAAAAACTGTGCTGACCCGCGAAGCGGTATTGCCTGTAACCCTGCAAATTTTGCTGTCCCCCCAAAAAGAGCGATTGGTAAAAGGCCGTTTTACCGATAGTGACACCTCCGCCGATCCTGTCGGCCAGTACTATGGTCGACTTTGCATTGAGGCTTTTATAAAATGCCACTTCGGGCAGTATTTGTATGAACGATTTTGAGTAGCCGTTTAAGCCGGCATATCCTTGTATCCGTATGTTTACTATATTTCCCCATGCCGGTAAAAGGGAATTATTTCTTTTATCACTTATAAAGTTAAATACCACGCCGGCGTGAATTTTATCCTTATTCACCGTAGTACTGTCATATGACCCAATAAGTGACGGATTGTTAACCAAACGGCCAAAATTTTCTTCGCTATCCAAGTGATAGTATTGCAGCGAAGGCCCTATGCTTACCGAAGTACCTGACGACGACCGCCAGCGCAACGCCGGATCAAACTCAAAAGTATTGTAGCGGGTACGGTAATAAGTTTTAAAATCACCTGTTTTGTCAAATACCGTTTGGTTGCCACGCCCAAAAAAGTTGGCCGTATTATCGGGTGCCTGTATAAAAGTCTGCAAAATTATATCAGCTTTTCCAATTGCCTCTATCCATTCGGCATTATATTTTATGCGGAAGGCTTTTGTTGCAAAGGAATGACTGAGCATCAGCTGGTGCAGGTCGTTATATGGCATTTTTCGGAAACCTTCCTGGTGTATATACCTGAAACCCAACCCCAAAACAAAACCATCATCAGCATTTAAAGCCGCTGTAGCCAGCGGGATGAACTTGTTATACAGGTCAACCGGCACAAAAGCTGTATTGGCGCTATCATTTGAAAGATGCGTTTTAAATCTATCCGTAAGTCCTTTAAAAGTGATACTATCCCCTTTGTTATAAAGGCTGATTGTATTCCTGGTATTGATGGTTTCGTATACCTTATCCCCTTTTTTGCCGATGATACGCAGCTTTATGGGTGATATGGTATTGTTAACGATAACATGATCGTCGCCGTCCTCCACATACAATCTTATTTCTTTAGTGATATCGGCATTAAATGTGTTATTCATCAGCACCTTTTCGGGCTTGCCTGTTTTATCAAGTTTGCTGATAACTACCTTAAGTGATCTTGCGGTGTCGCTGCTTATCTCAACCAACTCATTCTTGTCCGTAGTGCGTATATCCACTATCCTGTTCATAAAGCGATAATACTTTGCCATTGCTGCAGGGATATGATTGCGTCGTTGTTTTAGCTTTTTCAGCAATTCATCATGCCTTATGCGATATACTTCGGGTGGCAACCGTTTTAAACCTGCTTCAAGTACAGCGTCTGTTTCGGTAGCTACAAAATCTTTGGCTATGGCCATCCACTCGTTATAACTAAAATGCGTGTCCGGGTAGGCATTTAAAAAGCGTGTTTTAAATAACGACCATTTTGGGCTTGGTATATCCGCGTCAAAACCCTGTAGCGTTGGCACTACCCAGGGCAGCGAGGCTATGCCGGGCAATAGGCCTTCATTTGTGTAAAAAACCTGGTCACGGTCGCGCGGTACGGCGGTATATACGGTGTTGCCTTTTTCCTTTTTTTCGGCCCAGCGCCATTGGTCTTCGTGCCTGTCCCAATCACCCAACAGCAGATCGAGCATACGGGCGCGTAAAAATCCCCGGCTATCAAAGGTATTGTCATTATCCTTATTTAGCGCCTTCATCATTTTGACGGTATTTGCCGATTCGCCTGCCGGTTCGCGCTCTTCAATCAGGCACACCATATTGGTAAAAGCTGAAGCGTATTCGCCTAAATTATCATCAGCTGATACTACCCCGATAATGGGGTTAGCGTGAGGTATCCCCGCCGCTTCTGCAAGTGGCGGCACCACCAATGCCGAATACGGGTGCTGTGCGCTCATGGCATCCTGCACCCAGTCTTTGGCAAAAGTTTCCTGCAATTCACCGGGAAGTATTTTTTCGGGACTTTTCTGAACACTGCGCAATACCCATTCTTTACCATCTTTATCCACCAACCGCAGCGATTTTGACTGGAAGCCACCACCCAATTGCAAAGGCTTTAACCCACCATTTATGGTTGATAAGCGGATAACCGGGAGTTTTGCAGGCACGGCCCACTCCTCGCGGTAATTCTCGCCAAACAAAAATCTATGAAAGCCGCCTACGTCGTTATACTCAGGTTTTATTCTTACGGTAGTGCTGTCGCCTGCAATTGGACTTAGCGAGATATCATCAGGCCGGATAGGCGTGTACGGCTGCATGTATGTAAAAGCCTGTTTTACGGTGCCATTTTCAAACGTGTAATAGGTGAACAACATACGGGTGCCTTGCAGCAGGTCGGCGGTTACATAACCTTGTGTGGCATCGGCAAACAGCGAATGTTTACCTTTTTTAGTATAAGTACGTTTGGCGCCTGCCCCGCTTACTACCTGTACCTGTTTGTCTTTTATAAACTGTAAGCCATGCTCGTGCCCGGCAACATGTACAAGGTTGGGATAGCCGTTAAATACGCCGTCAATGCTATTTATCATATCTTTATACAAAGGATGGCCTGTGTCTTCGGGGTTGATAAATAAAGTACGCAGTATGGGATACAATGAACCTATCACCGGCAGCGGGATGTACAGGTTATTATTAACTGCCGTTAACGGAAATATATGATCCTTTAATTCAAAATTGCTGCCATGCGGGCCATACGTTTGAAAAGGGTGATGCGAAGCCAGCAATATCACCTTGCCCCTGTTTTTGGCAAACAGTTCCTGCATACGGGCTATTACATCGTCTTTTGTTTTACAATCGCATTGCGCATCGGGGTTATCCTTATTGTAGGTGTACACCCACCATTCGCTGTCAAAGGCAATAATGGTCAGGCTGTCTGATAAATTTATTTCAACGGGATCGGGGCAGCCATCGCGGGGCACCATTTTTAACAGGCTGTCGCGCTGCTCTTCTAAAAATGCCCATTGGCGTTTTATTTTGGCGAGGCCGAGCGGACCCATTCTGTCCCAGTCGTGGTTACCGGGTACAAAGTAAACCGGCGCGCCTTTATCACGAAATGGCTTGTATTGCGACCGCAAAATGGCTTCCGTTTCTTTTTCTTCGGGACTACCCGGCAAGCCCATACCCCTTGGGTAAATGTTATCACCCAAGTACATCACCATACTTTTACCCGGCAGCAGTTTGCTTGTTGCATGGGTAAGCACTGCCCCTTGCTGCTTATCCATTTCGCCGGCATCGCCTATAAAAACGACGCGGTATTTTACCGTATCCTGTGCGGCAGCGCCCAGTATGCTTAGTAAAAAAGAAAGCAATAGGGTAAGTTTACTGGTCATAAAGGCGGTGCTGGTAATATTGTTTAAATAACTTGCGGTTAAGCCAATGGCTGGCAAAACCCGATCCTACCCCCACAAGTGCGCCGCCTACGATATCCGATGGGTAGTGTTTGCCTAAATACATACGCGAGTACGCTACAGAACCAGCCCAGGCATAGGCAGGAACCACTATATACCATTTTTTAAATTGCAATGAAAGTGTCGTTGCGGTAGCGAATGCCAAACTGGTATGGCCCGATGGAAACGACATGCCGTTTGATGGTGATGAAAATATGATACCGGGATATTCTTCTGCAGGGCGTGTGCGGTTAAATGTTTTTTTAAACACATCGGTTATCAGTATGTTAGCTCCCAGGCTTATAAACAAATCGTACGATGTATGTTTAGCCTTTTCATCACCACTTATTAACCCACAAATGAGGGTACCCGCCGGCAAAGCAGCACCTACCCAGTAAACCGAATTACTGGTTTGACGCCAGTATTGGGAATTGGGGTTTTCCGGGTTTATGCTGTTTAAAATATCCACATCAATATTTTGGGCAAAAACAGGTCTACAGCAGCCTAACGCTACCGCGATCATTACCATCCACCTATATTTTACCAGCATGTACGCACCCCTTACTGTTTGTATACGAATTTTAAAATATTACCATTACCCAATCCACCCTCGTTTGATATATACAGGTTATAAGTCTTATCA
>JBDSIC010000475.1:0-6656 GCA_039918195.1 Mucilaginibacter sp. | reverse complement strand
ATATACCGCCTTTGGGCAAGCTATTGAACCCCGCAACAGGCTTTTGGCAAAATGCCGAAACAAAAAACTTAGCCGACGAAAAATTGAAATTGCCGGGCTTGATAAGAGAGGTTACTGTACGCTTTGATGAACGGCGCATACCACATATTTTCGCGGCAAACGATTACGATCTGTATTATACCCAGGGCTACCTTACCGCCCGTGACCGTCTGTGGCAAATGGATATTCAAACCCGCAAAGCTGCGGGAAGGTTGTCAGAAGTAATTGGCACAAAAACACTGGAAACTGACCGCTATAACCGCCGCATGGGCATGGTTTATGGTGCCGGGCATACACTTTCTGCTATTATGAAAGACCCGGTAATGAACAGCGTGATAAACGCTTACACCGAAGGAATCAATGCCTACATCAGCGGGTTATCCCCCAAAAACTATCCTATCGAATTTAAACTGCTTGATTACAAACCCGAACTATGGAAGCCGATAAACTGCGCTTTGCTGTTAAAATTGATGGCGCAGAACCTGGCGGGCGGGTCGGACCAGTTTGCGATGACCAATAACCTGCAAAAATTTGGCACTGCCGACGTGAACGATCTTTTTCCGGACAGGCCAATGTTTGACGAACCTATTATCCCGGCAGGAACCAAATGGGATTTTAAACCGGTTGAGATACCCAAACCTTCAAAAAGTTTTACTGCGCAAATGACGGAAAATATACGGCCTCAGCAACGCAGGGAGGGTATTGGCAGTAACAACTGGGCCATCAGCGGCAGCAGATCAGCAAACGGCTACCCTATTTTGGCAACCGATCCGCATCTTGATCTGACCTATCCGTCTATATGGTACCAGGTGCAGTTAAGTTCTCCTACTGTAAATGTCTATGGCGCGTCGCTGCCCGGCGCACCGGGGGTTGTTATCGGCTTTAACCAAAAAATAAGCTGGGGCGTAACCAATGTTGATGCCTCTGTGCTGGACTGGTATCAAATAAAATTCAGGGACAAGTCCAAAACCGAATACTGGTACAATAACCGCTGGAATAAAGTTAAACGCAGGATAGAAATAATAAAAGTTAAGGGTCAAAAAACAGTTTACGATACTGTTTTATATACCCACCACGGCCCGGTAGTTTACGAGAGCGCTGATAAAAAGAAAGACGGGTCACCAAAGAACATTCCGGTTGGTAATGCCCTGCGCTGGGTGGCCCATGATGAGTCGGACGAGTTTAAGACCTTTTACTTATTAAACAGGGGCGCCAATTACAGCGATTATCGCGAAGCCCTAAAATACTATTTGGCACCGGCCCAAAATTTTATTTTTGCAGATATACATAACGACATCGCCATTACGTCGGATGGAAAACTCCCCCTAAAATACCAAAACCAGGGTAAGTTTATTATGGATGGCAGCGACACGGCAAACGACTGGCAGGGTTTTATCCCCTTTGAACAAAATCCAACAGTGAAAAATCCCTCGCGAGGTTTTGTAAGTTCGGCCAACCAGTTCCCAACTGATAAAACTTACCCATATTATATTAACTGGCAGTTTGAAGATTATGGCCGCGGCAAGCGCATAAACGACCGTTTGGCGGGTATGAAAAATGCGACAGCCGATAGCCTCCGTTTACTGCAAACCGACGATTACAGTATTTGGGCGCAGGACGTATTACCGGCGATGATGGCTTATATCGACGAGAGCAAACTGGATGACGAACAGGTATCAGCATTTGAAATTGTAAAAAAATGGGACAAACACTTTGCGGTTAATTCGGTTGGCGCTACCATTTTTAATTTATGGTGGACCAAATTTAACAACATGACCTGGAACAGGCACTTTGAAGATAAAAAGGTGCTGCTTAGATTCCCTTCGCGTGACCGGACAAAAAAGCTATTGCTAAAAGAGCCCAGCTCCAAATGGTTCGATAACAAAAAAACATCAGCTATAGATGACGCATCGGATGTGGTAAACAGGGCCTTTTATGCCGCGGCCGATGAACTGTTACGCGAGCATGGCAAGCCCGGCAAAAGCTGGGAATGGGGCCTCATAAAGAAATTTGAAGTAAGCCACATGGCTAAAATAGACGGCTTTGGCTCGGGCAATTTCGTTTCGGGTGGTGCCGGTTCAACTATAAACGCTTTGGCCGATGGGCATGGCCCATCGTGGCGAATGGTGGTGCAAATGGGGCCTGTGGTTAAAGGCTACGGTATAGTACCCGGCGGGCAATCAGGCAATCCCGGCAGTTACTATTACGACGATATGCTGCCCACATGGAAAGCAGGAAAATTGGATGAGTTGCTGTTTTTAAAGTCGGCGGATGAGAAGTCTGTACGGGTGAAAAGCAGTTTGATATTAAGTAAAAAATAACCGTTAACGTAAACAAAAAAATGTCATTTCGAACGAGGAACGAGGATAAATCTTATACGATATGCCTAAGTAAATGCAGGCGGCAGAAGATTTCTCTCTACTTTCGAAATGACATCTTGATTTATTAAGATAGATATGTTATTATTCCCCATCATACTGGCATTAGCATTCATCAGCGGCTTCTTTTTGCCCTGGTGGTTTGTTGCTATCATCTCTTTTGTCCCGGCATTATTTATAAAAACTACAGGTAAGCCTTTTTGGATAGGCTTTGCAGGTGTTGGGCTGGCATGGCTGGCTTTGGCATTGTTAAAAACCCTGCCGAATGACAATATATTAGCCGCCCGGGTTGCAGCTTTATTTCACCTGCCGGGATGGATATACATTTTGGCACTAACCGTTTTAATTGGCGGACTTGTGGGTGGGTCTGCAGCATTGTCGGGTGCGTTAGTGAAAAAAGCGATAACCCCCCAAACCCCTGAAGGGGGAGCGAAAAACCACCAGGTTTAAAAAACTTTTCTTTCGTGAGTACGGTCAGGTCGCTTCATTGAACCCCTTCCTGCACCTTCCCAAGGGAAGGAATCGCACGAGGCCACCGCTTGTTTTTTAATCAAATAACTCTTTATCCCTATCAATAAACATTGGGCGTTTCAGTTGCAGTCCCAAAGCTTTATTCAATTTTTCTACCACATAATCACTCAGCTCGGGCGAGTAACGCTCATCGTGCTGGTGCATAAAAAACCAAACGGATTGTAGCCCCATACCGGCCCATTGGATTATACGTTCCACCCATTCGTCCACGCGCAAATAATCTGTAGGGTGCAGGCTGTTGCCTACAAAACGGATAAAGGCATGCGGGGTTGACAGTTCCATGTGCACACAATCGCGGCGGCCGCTGGCATCGGTTATCACGGTGCCAATATTCAGGTCGCGGAACATGCTGAATACATGGCTATTTTCGGGGCTAAACCACTCTTTATGTCGTAGCTCTACAAATACAGGCGCATCAGTGGGCAACCGCTTTAAATAAGCCTTTAGTTCAGGGAAGCTTTTAGGCGTAAAATTATCGCTAAGCTGCAAAAACAGCGGACCAAGCTTATCGCCAAAGGCGGCTATTCCCGCGTAAAAGCTGGTGGTTACTTCATCGGCATTCTTTAGCCTGCGTATGTGGCTTATGCTTTGCGAAAATTTGGGGCAAAACTTAAAATCGGGGTTAGCGGCGGCCTTGTCCCTCCATTTGGTAATGGTATCCGGGCCGTAAACGTTGTAAAAGGTGGCGTTCAGCTCAATGCTGTCAAAATGCTTTACGTATTCATCCAAAAAATTGGCATCCTTTGTTTTGGGCGGATATATTTTGCCCACCCACTCCTTGCGTCCCCATTTGGCGCAGCCTACATGCACTTGTAAAGGCTGGCCTTTTGGCGCAGCAGCAAGTGTACTGATCGTAAATTCAGGGTCGGGCGGCAGGATGAAGTCCACTCCGGCCAGTTCTTCGGTAGTTACACGGCCAAATTCCATAGTGCTTAATTTGTCCGCAAGATAATTATTAAACTATTTACTTAGCAGTATCTTATCTGCCAGTTTATCATTTCCATCAACCTTTTCACTAATTTTTAAACCCAAAGTGCGGGCTATAAGATTATACACGTTTACATTTTTAAACGGCCTGATGGTTTGGTTCTTTTTAAACGCGGGTCCCCAGGCGTAAAATGTGGCGCGCATTTCGGGTACTTTTTTTACATCATAACCGTGCTGGCCGGGATGTATGCTATAGTTGCCGAACTGGAATACATTAGGCCATTTAGCTACCAATATAATATCCCCTATACGGTTACACCGGTCATCTGCTGCGCCATAACCAAAGCGGCGTGGCATGGTTGTTTTTAGGTAGACATCATAGCCATCAGCTTTCGCCTTCATAGCCTTGTAATCAGCCTGTATATCCGCCCCTTGTTTTGCATATAAGCTAACGACTGGCACATCACCCCAAGCCGTATATTTAGCCGTATCAACAATAGCGGGAATGGATATTGGGTTTGTGTTATCCGTTTTTATCATGCCGTGGTCCGACACAAAAACAAAGTTTACATCAAGCCCGGTGGTTTTGACGGCTTTGGTTAATTCATATACAACCGAATCTACAAACTTTACCGCCGTTTCCGTTTCGGGTGAATCAGGCGTGTACCTGTGCCCGTAATAATCCGCCTGCGGAAGATAGAAGGTCATAAAATGCGGTCGAATATCGGCAGGTAATTCCAGCCAGTTAAATATTGCCTGTATACGTGTGTTAATGTCTATCTTCTCACTATAATTATAGTAATAGGTCGGGAATGTATTTTTTACCCCGGCATCCGAGCCTACCCAATAATTAGTAGCGCTTACCATCTGCTGCTGCTCGGCCAGCACCCATAACGGTGTACCGCCATACCAGGTGCTATCAGTTATATTCTTCCGGTTTTTGCTGAAATAGGTTTCCTTTCTCTTAACATCGTAAAAGTTATTGCCAACTATGCCACTATGGGCGGGTGTAAGCCCCGTGATGATCGCATAATGGTTAGGGAATGTTAGCGAAGGGTATGATGGCAGCATGTAATCAGCTTTCACCCCTGAGTTAGCCAGTGCAAACAAGTGCGAGGCATGGTATTTCTGCGCATAATCATACCTGAAACCATCGGCAGATATTAAGATAACATAAGGCTTTTTTTGCTGGACCGCGCTGTTCTTCCTGTTGGGAATAACCTGCTGAACGGTATCTACCTGGCAAAAGGCAGGTGTCGCCAAAAAAAGTAAAAGGTATAAAAAAAGGCCGTGCTTCATGCTTGGCCTAAAATTACTCATTTGCAGTTACGTAAATATTAAATAATTACTTCCGTTTCAATGCCTCGGCAATAGCTTTCTCAGCAATAGGCTCCATAATTTTGTAGCCCTTTACATTAGGGTGAATACCATCGGATGCAAGATCGGCAGGCAAACCTTTACGCTCATCTGCCATAGCGGAGAAATAATCGGCGTAAGATATATTATTCTTGCTGGCATACTCTTTTAACAAACTGTTCAGCTTAACCACTTTTTCTGCAGGGTTTAGGCCCGGGCGCCAGGGGAAATCATAAGCCGGCAACACTGATGAAAACACCACTTTGATATTATTGGCTTTAGCAATTTCGGCCATGGATACGATATTGCCAAATATGGTTTCTATTGTTGTGGGACCGGTATTTTCGGCAATATCATTGATGCCGGCCAATATAATAACTACAGCGGGCTTAAGGTTAACCACATCACTGCGGAAACGTACCAGCATTTGCGGGGTTGTTTGTCCGCCTATACCCCTGCCTATATACGGTTTATCTTTAAAAAATTCGGGGCGGATGCCAACCCACCCGTCGGTAATGGAATTGCCCATAAATACCACGCGCTTCTCATTGGCGGCCGGCGGCGGTAGCTTTGCATTATCGTCGGCATAGCGCTTAAGGTTGCCCCAATCCTTATGTACCTGTTCTTCCATCATAGCAAGCCATTTAGCCTGTTCTTCCGCCTTCTTTTTAGCGGCTGCTGATGTATCTTGTTGCGCATATGCCGTGAACGATATGGCAAGCAGTAATAAAACACTCAAAAACTTATTCATAACATGATTATTGGTTATTGGCAAATGTAATTATAAAGCACTAATAGATACAGATATTATATTTCCAAATCTGCTGCCTAATTCAGCCTGTTGGTTTCGGCGAAACTTTTTAGCATGATGATAGCGGCACCCATATTATTAATTTTCATCCCCTGCAGATCAGCGGGGTTAATATAGCCTTCAAATTCTTTTAAAACTTCGGCATTGCCGGATGCAAAGCCCATAGACCAGTTAGGGAAATCCCGTTCGTCGAGCGGGCCGCTTGCCAGTTCTATAATATTTTTATGGCGGCCATCGTTGATGATCTTGCTTAGTACTTTTTTAACGTCGGCCTGTTCACCTTCCAGTACTTGTATAAAGGTACCTTCGGCATATAACAGCATCCCGGTTACGCCGTGCTCCTGGTTGTTCTCGCGGCTAATGGCTAAAATGTCCGTCAGCTCATATTCATTCATTAATTCGTGCGACGTACTTATATAGATAAGATGATACATGTTTTTAAAAAGGTATAATGCAAAGATAAACAGGCTTACAGCTAACTTAAAAATTTTAAAGCAGATATTACTATACAGAGTGAGGTTTAAAAATGCAGTTGCAGCGAATCGTACGCCAGCTCGATACCATCAGGCAACTCCTGCATGATGGCATGGTGCCTGCCCAGGCGATGGCTTATA
>JBDSIC010000474.1:0-4212 GCA_039918195.1 Mucilaginibacter sp. | reverse complement strand
CAAGGCCGCTTACTATCAATACATTGTATTGCTGCAGTTCTTCTATCAATTGTTTGCACAGCAGCCGGCCGTAATCTGTCGCGTTGCGGGTGCCTACTATGCTTATTACATGCGGCGGGTTAAGGTCGTAGTTGCCTTTGCCGTATAGCAGCACCGGCGCGTCGTGGCAATTCTTCAGCCGTTTGGGGTAGCGGGCATCGGTATAAAAAATAACATCGATTTTGTTTTTTTCGATGAACTCCAATTCGCGCTTTGCTTTTTCCAGTGCTTCATTGAAATTAAGCAGGCTGATTATCTTTTCCCCTATCCCCGGTGCGCGCAGCAATTGGGCATGGCTGGCGCTAAAAACTTTTTCGGCCCCGCCCATGTACGACACCAGTGTTTTAGCATGGACCGAACCTATTTTATTAATGTATGTTAAAGCAACCTGGTGAAGAAGTGACATAGGAAAGTATTGTGTTCCTAAAAATAAGAAATTAGATGGATTATAGATCAGGCCTTCACGTAGACAACCTGCTTCGTTTCAAAAAACTCTTCATCAAAATAATCTTTCAGGTTATATTGCCGCACTTTAAGGCCCGATTCGGCTATTTCTTCGGTAAGGTCGCCGCCTTTTAAATACAGTATCCCGTTAGGTAATTTATTGCAGCCCATTTTATAGAACTTGCCCTTAACCCAGGGATAAAACTCCTTTAATCGCGTTACCGCGCGCGATATCACGAAGTCGAACTCCTCGTTTATCTGCTCGGCACGGGCATGTGTCGCGGTTACATTGGTTAACCCAAGCGCACTGGCCACCTCGTTAACCACCTTTATTTTTTTGCCGATAGAATCTACCAAATGAAAAGTAGTTTCGGGGAACATAATAGCCAGCGGTATACCGGGAAATCCGCCGCCGGTGCCTACATCCAGCACACGCTCGCTCGATTTAAAGGCCATTACTTTGGCTATACCCAGCGAGTGCAGTATATGGCGCTCATACAATTGCTCAATATCCTTGCGGGATATCACGTTGATCTGGTTATTCCAAAATTCGTACAGTACGGGCAATTGCTCAAACTGTTCTACCTGTTTTGGGGTAAGTGCCGGAAAGTATTTGGTTATGATATCAGATGTCATCCCTGTTGTAGCGGTTAATTATGTTACCAAGCAGGTAGCGTGCACGGAATAGTTGTGCCTTTACAGTACCTAAAGGCAGATCGAGCTGCTGGGCAATTTCTTCGTACGATAGCTCATCAAAGTAGCGGAGGGTTATCAGGTTGCGGTAGCGCAATGGCAGGCCCTCTATCAGTAGCTTCAGCTCGTGGGTTTGTTGTTTTTTGATGGAAGTCTCTTCCGGGTTTAAAACATCGGCTTTTATCTGCAGCTGCCTTTCCTCGCCATCATCGTCTATCATTCCGTGTATCGAGGTGGTGTTCAGCTTTTTCTTACGGATAAAATCGATACAATTATTGGTAGCCACCCTGAACAGCCAGGTGCTGAAAGCATAATCGGGCTGGTATTTGTCAAGTTTCTCAAAGGCTTTGGCAAAGGTTTCTACCATCAGGTCCATGGCATCTTCCTTGTTGTTCACCATTTTTAGCACCATAAAGTATATAGAGTCTTTATAACGCACCATCAGGTCGGCGTAAGCTTTTTGGTCGCCTTTGCGCGCCCTTACTACCAAATGGAAGTCATTTTTAGCGTTCTCAGTAAAATTTGCGTTTATTTCCATTGGGTAGTTTTAATAAAGGTCCCAATTAATCCAAAAACGTTGAGATACACATAGTATATCACATCCAACACCGGCACATAAAACAACATATCTTTACCGTTAAGGTTTTTAAATACTCTATTATAGATCAGTATCTGCATCATCAGCCTGAACAAATACAAACCTAATGCCAGCAAAGGCTCAACGCGCAATATAAGGCATGCCGCCAGCAATACATAAAAAAGGAAACCGCTCACCGCATCCCAGCTTAAAGCACGGCGATGCTGGGCCTTGTATAGCTTGCCCACCCCCATGTGCCGCGTTTTTTGCCTGAACCATCCCCGCAGGGTTGTTTTGGCATGGGTAAACATAAAGGTATCCGGGTGTATCTCTATAATAGTATTTTCAGCAGTGCCATTCTGGTTAACAAAAAGGTCGTCGTCCCCGGCTAAAACGTGCATGTGCGAAGCAAAACCTTTGTTGCTGAAAAACAGCGTTTTAGTATAGGCTAAATTACGCCCGATACCCATGTAAGGGTTGCCCCGTAATGCCGCCGACAAATAGCTGATGGCTGTTTTCACCGTTTCGAAGCGGGTAAAAAAGCTGATGAGGTTGCCATCTTTACTGTATGGCGAGTAGCCCAAAACTATTTGCGCCTGCGTGGTAAAATTAACAGCCATTCGCGCTATCCAATTATCTGTCGCTGGTGTGCAATCGGCATCGGTAAATAGCAGATGCTCATTTTTGGCAGCTTTTATCCCCATGGTTAGGGCAAATTTTTTCCCGGTTTTAAAACGCGGGTGCTCGGTAACTGTCACCATTTTTAAGTGAGGGTTGCTTTCCTGCAAACCCAGCAGGTACAGGTCCGACCCATCCGACGAGCAATCGTTCACCACCACTACCTCAAAATCAGGGTAATTTTGGGCGAGTATCAGCGGCAGGTTATATTTCAGGTTGGCTTCTTCGTTACGGGCGCTTATTATTACCGAAATGGGGATGTTTACTTTTTGCAGGTCCTGCAAAGGGGGATAGTAAGCCAGCTTGCTGTGGTGGTTAACCAGGTAGTAAAGCTGACTTATAAAACAGACCTGGAAGAAAAGAAATAACGCTTCGTATATATATGTTTCCAACTAAAAAAATTAAGCATGCAAATTTGTTAAAAATCGGCGGTAATTGGGCGGGGTTATTAATAAATATATTGCAGGGCCGGTGTAGCGTAGCAGGTAGGTGCTACACCAGCTACACCCTGCTACACTGTCAAAATAATGGCACCAAAAGGATTAATATTTTAGATGATTTTAGAGAATAAATTCTGTATTTTCATTTATCCACTATTCATAAGGATCATAATATAGGTAATCAATAAACCTAATATCTAGTATTGTTTTTTCAATGATATGCCACTTGTTCAATTTCGATAAACTTAGCAACACGAATGGCATATTTTTCTTATCGGCAGTTTTTAAACAATTGGATGCATATTCGTCTGTAATGGTTTTCCGTAAGTTGAAGTTAGAAATCACGTAAAGGTACTGTTGTGAATCAATGTGTTGCAAAAAGTCAAAAGTACTTGGGCTGGTCACTGCCACACGCTTTATTATTTTATATTTTAAAGTTGAATCCAAATCAAACCATATCTCCTGAGCTATCTCTGATAACATTTTTGTATCCGAATTTTTTATAATTATCTCTATAAGCCAAAGACTTTTACTCTCAAAAAACTTATCTAACATCGATTTTTCAAATTGTTCATTCCAGATTTGATGGCACATTCTAAAAGCCGCTTTGTTATCATTACGATATAAAGAATTAAAAAAAACGTAAAAAAACCGTTGCTTCTGCTCTTCCTTCAATCGAGGCAATAAGGCTTCTAGCAAGATTCTTATTCGGGTTCTTTCTTTGAAACTTGATACAGGCACTTTCTCAATTAATGTTTCGAAAAGATTATTGGGTACAGAATAAGCAGAAAGCCGTTTGAACATATTCGATTGCATCACAGTCATCATAGGCTGTCCCGATAAATATGTGACAATCAGCCAATCAATATCTATACTAGATAATACAGTGTGGGTAAACAAAGATCTGGCTATATTAAAATCAGGTAAAGAATCATGGATTTTATCAACTAGTTCAATTTTCTCAAAATAATCCATTTCGTTTATTAATTGGACAGTTTCTATATTAAGCAATTACTATAACTATATACGATTATATGAAGTTAACTGAAATTATTAATTATTAGTGCAAACACTGGTTTAAGAGTCAGAAAAGCGCTCTTAAATCCCAAATAAAACAAGACTTCGTCTGGCGTACGGAACAAATATTTAGCCGCAGCAGGGTCGGTCTATGCTGAAACATAATGATGCCAATAATTTGACAGTGGTGCGGGTGGTGCGGGGTGGTGCAGGTGGTGCACCGCACACTTTACCGTCCAGGCAGGTTTCCAGCAGAGTACCCTGTGTTTTGAGGCCTATCCTTTAAGAAACACCTTGCACCTAATGCGCTGCGCCATCTATTAA
>JBDSIC010000473.1:0-8418 GCA_039918195.1 Mucilaginibacter sp. | reverse complement strand
TGAATGTAAAAAATATCTCCCGGAAAAGCTTCGCGCCCCGGCGGCCTGCGCAACAACAGCGATAACTCCCGGTAAGCGCGCGCATGATGCGTCAAGTCGTCATATACGATGAGCACATTGCGGCCATCCTCCATAAAATATTCGGCAATACTGGTTGCCGCATACGGCGCAATATATTTTAAGCCGGCTGTATTATTGCCTTCTGCAACCATAACAATGGTATAAGCCATAGCACCCTTGTCTTCCAGGTTGGCAATCACCTTGGCAACTGCCGCAGCACGCTGCCCTATAGCGCAATAAATACAAAGCACATCTTTACCTTGCTGGTTAAGTATAGTATCAATAGCAACTTGTGTTTTCCCGGTTTGCCGGTCGCCAACTATAAGTTCGCGCTGGCCGCGTCCAATAGGGATGAGTGCGTCAATGACTTTTATCCCTGTTTGCAATGGTGCATTTACCGCCAATCGGTCCATAATAGCAGGCGCAGACCTTTCAATAGGCAACCTTTTGCTGGTGGCTATTGCTCCTTTACCATCAATAGGCATGCCCATTGGGTCTATCACTCGGCCAATCAGTAAATCGCCTACCGGGATATCCATTACCCTGCCCGTACGTACCACTTCGTCGCCGGCATTTAATAATTTATCTTCTCCAAGCAATATTACGCCAATCTCTTTTTCATCAAGGTTATAGGCTATACCATATAGATTTTCAGAAAATTTCAGCAGTTCTTCAAAGCCGGCACCGCCCAACCCTGAAACTTTTACAATTCCGTTGGCAACACTTGTTACATGGCCAACCTCACTGGGTGCAAACGCGAATACATGCTCCGCGATGCCCTTGTCAAGTTGCCAGAACGTATGTGTTAAACTATTTTTTAAAGAGGTTGATGGCATATTATTATTACTTTACCGCTTTAACAAATTCTTTTGAACCTGAAGCGATGGTTTTTTCGAGTGAGTTGATATATGCCGCAAAGCTCCAGGAAAGTTTATAACCCGCAGTAACTAACTCAATCCCGCTAATCATAGTCGGATCAGTTTCAAATATATACTTAACATCAGGGCCAAGCAGGTTTGCTATGGCTGTTATGATTTTTTTTTGCTCCTTTTCCGGAAGTTCAAAAGCACTTTTGATAGATAACGGTTCAGAGCCTTTATGGAAAGCGTCGATGAATTGCTTTTTGTCCGTTTCTGTTATTGCTTTTATATTCCTAATAAAAACATGTACGGTTTGCTCTTCAAGGTTAGTGGAGGCAAGTTCAGAAAGTACTTTTTTCGTGATAGCAAGAACTTTTTCCTGTGTTTTTTGCACTACCTCGTTATTCAAACTTTCCTGTAATTCTTTTGAGGCTTTTTCCTGTTTAACTTTGGCCGCTGCTGCTTCATTTTTTGCTGCATCAAGTAGCGTCTGCCGCTCGTTTTCAGCATCCGTAGCTACCTGATCCATCATTTTCTTTTTATGTTGATCAAATGCGCTGTTTCTTTGTTTAAACTCAGCCTGCTCACTTTTGGCCTCATTCATTTTTTTTTGCGCGTCCGCGATTTCGGTGGCTAACTTTTTCTCACGCTCATCAATGGCCTGCAGAATTGGTTTGTACAGATATTTTTTCATCAACCACACCAAAATCACAAAATTGACGAGTTGGGCTATTACTGTGAACCAGTTAATTTGCATAATATGATTATTTACCGATGATGTGCGTCCAAAATGGATTTGCGAATATCAATATCATCGATACCACGAAACAATAAATAGCGGTCGACTCGATCATGGCCAGCCCAACAAACAGCGTCCGGGTTATGGTAGGCGCCGCATCGGGCTGCTGTGCTATCGAGCTTAAGGCGGTTGCTACCGCTTTACCTTCGCTTAAAGCGGGGATCATACAGCCAATACTTGTTGTTAGCCCGGCCGTAATAATTGAAACCATTGCTATTGATGATACATTATCCATCTTTCAATCCTCCTTTTAGTTGGTGTTATGTTGTGTTAATTTTTTCTTTTTGATACTTTCCTGTACTGCTGCCGCAATATAAACCGTGGCCAGGATGCTGAATATATAGGCCTGTACCATGCCGGTAAGCAGTCCAAGCGCTTTCATTACAATTGGGATAAATAATGGCGATATGCTTAGTAAAATAGCAATGATCATCCCGCCGCTCATAATATTGCCAAATAGCCTGATGGCCAATGCCAGGGTTCGCGATAGCTCACCGATGATATTGAATGGCAGCATAATAAAGGTTGGCTTAATGTAGCTTTTCAGATAGGCGAAAAAGCCGCTCTTTTGAATCCCGAAAAACGGAACTGCTAAAAAAACAGCTATTGCCAATGCCGAAGTGGTTGAGAGCGACCCGGTAGGGGGCTCGTACCAGGGTAATATTATCCAGATATTACACATGGCTATAAATAAAAACAAAGTACCAATAAAGTTGATATACTTATCTGGTTTCTCTAAACCCACTTCCCGTATCTGCTCTTTTATTGTGGTTACGATCATTTCAAGCAAACACTGCCAGCGGGAAATTGTATGTGTTGTTTTTAAGTTACGCGTTACCAGCTTCGCCCCGATAATCATAAATAACATGATGCCCCAAGTGGTAACTATCGTTAGGTTAAGGGTGATAAAACCATGACTCCAAAAAACGGTTTGATCGGGTGTTAAATTCATAATCTATTGGTTTCGGGTGTAGTGGTTTGTTTTTGGTCAAGCCGCTTTGTGAACCGCATTACCAAAAAACGCGCGGCGATAAATCCAACAACAGCTAACAGTAATTTTTGCCAGTTTCCCTGTGCAACCAAGTAAAATCCGCTTAAAACTATAATGGTGCGGATAAGAGAACTGCCCAGCATCCATAATGCGGAGTAGCTTGTTCCCAATGTTTTTTTAACAGTGATCCAAAGGCCGCCAAAGAATATTATACCTAAAAACACCCCGCTTATTAATGCTATTATCATAAGTTATCTATTATCTAATCTTGTTTAATTACCCAATTCCAGGCAATCCAGCAGCCGGTTGTTAACCCTAAAATCAAACAGGTTAATGTCCATGAAAAGGATTGGGGATAGTTTTTATCGAGCCATATGCCGCCGACTGTACCTAAGAAAGTAGGTACCACTACCGACCAGCCAACCATGCCAAACATCCCAAGCCCAAACCATTCTGATCGCTTTTTTTCGCTAAGTGCCCTCAGCTTCCTATCTTCCTTTTCTGCAGTTATACGATGAAAAAAAGCGCCGTCGTCCTTTACCGGTTTGTCCATTTTTATACCTCCTGATATTTCTTTAATCTTGAAAGAAACCCATTTTCAAGCTTTGATGCCATGTATCTAACTTTTTCTTCATTGGCACTCATCGTTTTAAAGTCATTTTTTATGGTATCGGCAAGCTTGCCCAGTTCAACGCCACCTACCGCGTTTCTTACAGAAATCATTATCCGTTCGCCGGTTTTTACCAGTAAGCCTTCATCTACGGCTAAATAATGTACTTTGTCTGTATTATACGCGAAAATACCGGGCACCAAAACGGCAACACAATCAAGCCTTTGTGGCAGGAAGCCGAAAGATCCTTCACTTGTTTCCGCAACAACACTATCAACGTTTTTTATTTCGGCGAAAACTTTGTACGGTAACAGTATCTTTATAGTCATGTAGTTTTTGTTATTGTTTTACAACAGGTTTTGCAGTGGTTCGCGGTCCGGCTCCATCTTTTTTAGCAATAACTTTGTTACTGTTTAAGGCTTTATCAATCTTTCCTATCATATAAAAGGCATTCTCGGGCAGGTCTTTAAATTCATCAGCCAGGATGCGTTCGCAACCATCTAGCGCATCTTTCAAACTAACCACTTCGCCTTTTACGCCACTGAATTGTTCTGTCGCGAAAAAGGGCTGGGTCAGGAAACGTTCCAGCCGCCTTGCCCGGTTAACTACCAACCCGTCGCCGGTAGACAACTGCTCCATGCCCAGCATTGAAATAATATCCTTAAGGTTTTCATATTGCGCCAGTGTTTGCCTTATCTGTTGGGCTAGTTTATAATGCCTGTCGCCAATAATGCCTGGGGTTGCCATTTTTGAATTAGACTGCAGGAAATCAATAGATGGATAAAGCCCCTCGCTGGCCCGTTCCCTTGAAAGTACGATTGTTGACGAAAGGTGTGAAAATGCGTGTACCGCAGCGGGGTCTGTTAAGTCATCCGCCGGCACATATACGGCCTGAATTGAAGTTATAGCCCCGGAGTCGGTGTTAGCGATACGTTCTTCCAGTTCAGATAATTCCGTTTCGAGCGTAGGCTGATAACCCAGGCGCGATGGCATTTGACCCATTAGGCCGGATACTTCCATGCCCGCCTGTATAAACCTGAAAATATTATCAATCAACAATAAAACATCTTTATGCTCATCGTCACGAAAATATTCTGCCATTGTTAAAGCGGCATGGCCTACGCGGAAGCGTGCACCGGGAGGCTCATTCATTTGCCCGAACATCATGATCATATTTTCTAATAAGCCGGCATTCTTCATTGCCTCATAAAGCTCATTACCCTCACGGCAGCGTTCGCCGATGCCGCAAAACATACTGACACCTTTATTCTGGCCCACCATATTGTGGATCATCTCGGTCAGTAAAACCGTTTTTCCTACGCCTGCGCCGCCGAATAGACCTGCTTTTCCTCCGCGCTCCAGCGGGATTAATACATCAATAGCTTTTATTCCTGTTTCGAAAACCTGCGAATGGGTAGAACGCTTATCCAATGGCGGCGGCGACTGGTGTATGTTGCGTTTTTCGCCTTCGGCCAATGGTTTCAAATGGTCGATGGTGTTTCCAAAAACATCAAACATTCTCCCTAATGTATGTTTGCCAACGGGTACTTTTAACTCTTTGCCGTTAGTTGTTATCTCCATGCCACGGGCCAGGCCCTGGGTGGGTGTTAAGGCAATACCCCTTACACGATGTTCGTCCAGTTGTGCCAATACTTCGATGGCTATTTCCTGATGTTCACCAGCCCGAAGTAAGGTATATACAGCGGGTAATGGATCATTGAACCAGGCATCTATAACACTGCCACGTACCGAGACAATTTTGCCATGGTTTAGTGCCTCCTGTGTATGTTTTAATACTGCCGTCATCTAAAAAAGCCTTTCTTTTATATTTTCGGGTGTGGCAGGATAAACCAGGTCGCAGGTGTGCGACAGTGCTTTTTCATCTTTATGCTTATAATCGCAATTCCGTAATAAATGGCTGATCAGGTTGATGCGGGTTTCTTGCTTGCCGTCCGCTTTAACAATATACCAGGGAGCCTGCTCAAAATTGGTTTTCAAAAGCATTTCATCCCTTGCGTCTGAATAGTCTTTCCAGTGTTTTATAGCTGCTTGGTCTATCGGACTTATTTTCCATTGTTTAAGCGGATCTTTATGGCGGTCTTCCAGTCTTTCTTCCTGTTCTTTTTTACTAATATCCAAGTAGTACTTTACTATAATAAAACCGGCGTTAGTCAATGTTTGCTCAAACAATTCAACTTCTTTAAAAAACGACTTGTATTGTTTGTTTGTACAGAATTTCATTACTTTTTCAACCCCAGCCCGGTTGTACCAGCTTCGGTTAAAAAGCACAAATTCTCCGCAGGCCGGCAAATGGGATGTATACCGTTGAAAATACCATTCATTATCCTGCCTGTCAGATGGCTTACCTAATGCTACAACGATAGTTTCACGCGGGCTCAGATGTTTAACTATCCTTTTAATCGTGCCGTCTTTACCCGCCGCGTCCCTGCCTTCAAGTATCACCACCAGCTTTAGGCCGGAAGCGATAATCTCTTTTTGCAGTTTTACCAGTTCGATATAAAGCTCATGCAATATTTTTTTATTTTTCATTATTTGTACAATGGTAGAAGAGGATAGTTATCTTTTTCAAACAGGGGATGTTTATCGATACTGGCTTTTACCATGTTTAAAAACACCAAATTTTCACTCCAATCTATTTTTTTGATGTGCGCTACAGGTATTACTATCTTTTTGCCTCCAAACCAGTTGCTGGTATCTACAACAATAGCGGTAATTTGCCAGGTTTCCTCGTGTACTATAAAATCATCTACATGGCCTATCTCTCCGTCAGTAGCGTGAATATGATACCCTGAAACACGTTCTGTACTACGTAAATGAACGTAATTATCAGCTGTTTTGTCTTTATCAGGCTCCATTAATACTTCGTGCTCAACGGAGGGAAAAGGCATGCTAACACCCATGGAACCACCCGCGTAAAAACCGCTGCCCCAGTAATTTTCCCACTGATAGTGGCTGTACAACTCAGTCTCCTGCAATCGCGATACTGGCTTTTCGGTATCAATATCCGGACTGTTTTGTACCTGTTGTTTTGTTAATAAAACAGGGAAGAAGCCATTTTGCCAGGGTTGCTTAATTATCGCATCAGGTGAAATAAGAACTTTTCGTTCAGATAACCAGCTGCCTGTTTTTATAACGAGATAGCGTATTTTCCAGCTTTCATCATCAAAATAAAACTCATCAACTTCGCCAATCATGCCATCGTAAGCCCTGATATTGTAATTTATTAAACTGTTAATATTGTGTTCCATGGCTTTAATGTTTTAAATGCTGTGTTTCCAAAAATCAGGTTTACGGTTCAGGTAATAAATGATGAATATCATTTATTTAATTTGCTTTATCGTTTTGGACAGTTATATAGCCTTGTTAATTCCCCTCAATGATTTTTTTCTTTTCCTGATATTCATTCTTACTAATGAGCCCTGACGCGAATCTTTTTTGCAAAATGTCAAGTGGAGAATCTTTCCTGGTTCGCTGACCGGGAATATTGTAGGGTGTCGCGAAAATCCAGAATATCATGCCCATCCAAATGATCCACCAAATGAAGTTCATTCCGCCGAAGTTATTATGAAACATATTTTTAAATCTTAAAATGTGAATAATTAAAAGAGATAGATTTTACTATTCTTTAACCCGTTTCTTATAAAGGTCGGGCTTTTATGCCGGCATATATTACACAACTCCAACCAAAAGTTACATTATTCACACCTTGACAATATAGAAGGGGGGAGGTGTTTAACTTGATTATTTGACTTTAAGCAAACTGGCATTGATGGCTACAACCACCGTACTTACCGTCATTAAAATAGCGCCAATAGCAGGGCTTAATACTACTCCCTGGTTATACAAAACTCCTGCGGCAAGCGGAAGCGCAATAACATTGTACCCGGTAGCCCAAACTAGGTTTTGCATCATTTTACGATACGTGGCTTTACCAAACAAAATAAGGTTTACAATATCATTAGGGTTGCTGTTAACCAGCACTATGCCGGCTGTTTCAGCAGCAATATCACTGCCTGACCCTACCGCAATGCCTATATCGGCCTGCGCCAATGCAGGTGCGTCATTAATTCCATCGCCTGTCATAGCTACAAATTCATTTTTTGCCTGTAATTCCATTATTTTATCCAATTTTTGATGAGGTAAAACACCGGCAATAAAACTATCCATACCCAAAGTTTTGCTTACGCTCTCAGCTACTTTACTATTGTCGCCGGTAAGAAGTATTGATTTGATATTGTTCTCTTTTAATTTTTTAATGGCGCCGGCTGATTCCGGGCGTATTTCATCCGAAAGGGCTATATACCCGGCAAGTTCATGGTCAATAATTATAAAAACTATAGTTTCCGTATTATTCGATTTAAATCCTTCGGGCATTTCAATAGCTTTTTCCTTTAAATAGCCCGGACTCACCACCAACACTTTCTTATCCTCAACAATTGCTTCTACACCCTTACCGGTAATGGCTTTAAAATCGGTTGCTGAAGGCGCCGATATTTTTAAATCACCTGCCTTTTTTAATATACCGGTTGCTATGGGATGTTCTGATTTTTGTTCCAATGCGGATGCCAGTCGAATAATATCAGCTTCTTTCAAGTCTTTTTTCAGCGAAACCACTTTTGATACTTCAAATTTGCCGATGGTAAGTGTCCCTGTTTTATCAAAAACAACAGTTGTGATCTTCCTCGAATTTTCAAAGGCAGTCCTGTTCTTAATCAGCAGGCCATTTTTTGCCGATAGGGCTGTTGATTTTGCAACCAGCAGGGGTATAGCTAATCCCAAAGCATGCGGGCAGCAAATAACAATTACGGTTACCATCCTTTCCATTGCAAATGCCAGCGGATGCCCGGTAAGATACCAGAACAAAAATGTAGAGATGCCGGTAATCAAGGCAATTGCCGTTAGCCATTTGGCGGCGGTGTCTGCCATCAGTTGTGTTTTCGATTTCGATTTTTGGGCGTTATCAACTAATTTGACTACCTGCGACAAATAGGAATCTTTTGCCGTGTGTGAAACGGTAACCTTAAATGAGCCATTGCCATTTATAGACCCCGCTATAACCTTATCTCCCTTCACCTTC
>JBDSIC010000472.1:0-4639 GCA_039918195.1 Mucilaginibacter sp. | reverse complement strand
CGGTACGTCAACGTCGCAATATGTAAAAGTGGTTGATGATTACACCATACAAGGCTGGATGAAATGTACGCCTGATGGCGGCGGCTGGGGTAACGGTGACGGCAAGGGCGACTACACCGTATATTTTTATACCAAATTTAGTCGTCCGTTAAAAAGCTATGGCATCTGGAGCGCCAACATCCCCGAAGGGCAAAGCCGCAAACGCGAAGCCATTGAAAGTGATGCATACCAGCATTTAATAGCTACGGCTGATGTTTTAGCCAATGTTGGCGAAAAGGAAGGCAAGCATTTAGGTTTTTACACCGGCTTTGCTACCCACGCGGATGAACAGGTACAGCTAAAAACAGGCTTATCATTTGTAAGTGTGGACGGTGCCAAAAATAACCTGGAGGCCGAAATACCAGATTGGGATTTTGAGGAAGTGCACAACAAGGCTGTTGCGCTGTGGAACAATGCTTTATCAAAAGTGACCATAACAGGCGGTACCAAGGATGAAAAGACCGTATTTTATACTGCGCTTTACCATACCATGATTGACCCGCGCATTGTAAGCGATGTGGATGGAAACTACAACGGTGGTGATAACAAGGCGCACAAACCTACCGGGTTTCAAAAGCGCACCATATTTAGCGGCTGGGATGTTTTCCGCAGCCAGATGCCTTTGCAAACCATTATCAACCCAACATTGGTGAACGACCTTATCAATTCGCTGGTTACGCTGGGAGATGAAAAAGACAAGAATTATTTAGAGCGTTGGGAGTTTTTAAACTCATACAGCGGCTGTATGCTGGGTAACCCCGCGGTATCGGTAATTGCTGATGCCTATGCAAAGGGTATACGTAACTACGATGTGAAGAAAGCATACGACATGTCGGTTAACTCGGTAGAGAAATTTGGTAACGGCAAAAAAGGCTACACCGCCGAAGGCGAAGGCTTTGGCATTGCCCACACGCTGGAGTATGCCTATGCCGACTGGTGCGTAGCCGCTATGGCCAAAGCGTTGGGCAAAACGGCTGATTATCAAAAATATTATAAACGCGGGCAAGCCTACCACAACATTTGGGATAAAGAAAAAGGCTGGTTCAGGGTGCGCGAAAAAGACGGCAGCTGGATGGCCTGGCCCGATTCGGGAAGGTTAACGCAGTGGTATGGCTGTATGGAAACCAACCCCCTGCAACAAGGCTGGTTTGTACCGCAGGATGTTGCCGGCATGGTAAAAATGATGGGCGGCAACCAAAAGGTAATAGCCGACCTGAACTGGATGTTTAAAAAAACACCGGATAACATGATGTGGAACGACTTTTATAACCACGCCAACGAACCGGTACACCAGGTGCCTTTTTTGTTTAACCGTATAGGCGCGCCGTGGTATACGCAGAAATGGACACGCGCGATAACACGCCGCGCTTACAAAAACTCGGTAGAGGGATTGGTTGGTAACGAGGATGTGGGCCAAATGTCGGCATGGTATGTATTGGCAGCCAGCGGGATACATCCTATTTGCCCCGGTGATACCAGGCAGGAAATTACCAGCCCGTCGTTTGATAAAACAGTATTTAAGCTGGATAAGGCGTATGCCAAAGGCGGAACGTTCACCATCGCTGCAAAAAATAACTCAGCAAAAAACATTTACATACAAAGCGCCCGCCTTAACGGCAAGCCTTACAAAAAATGTTATATAGATTATAGCGACATTACCGCCGGTGGTTACCTTGAATTAACGATGGGGCCAAGGCCTTCAAAAACCTGGGGCATTGCCAAATAGACCAACGCATATGAAAAAGACATTATTAGTGACCTGTTTACTGCTTTCAGGCGGGCTAAACCTGTTTAGCGCGCCGCTAATAGAGCTGTCGTCGCCCGATAAAAGAATAAAAGTAAGCATAGACCTGAAAAAGAAAATTGTTTACTCGGTTGCCTTTAACGGCGATGCGCTGATGAGCGAATCGTACCTGCAGCTTAACCTTGCCAAACAAAAACTGGGTGAAAACCCGCAACTGGTTAAAAAGACCTTTTCGACAGTAAATACTACTTCTCACCCGGTTGTGCCGTTGAAAAACAGTACGGTAGTAAATAATTACAACCTGCTGCGGTTAGATTTTAAAGGCAATTTCAGTGTAGAGTTCAGGGCTTATAACGATGGGATAGCCTATCGTTTTATCACGGCTAAAAAAGATTCGATAGAAGTGAATAGCGAGGACGCGCATTTTAATTTTGATGCCGCGGTAGAAACCTCGTACCAAGAAACCGATAACTTCGCATCGTACGAGATAAGGTACACACGCGGCGATCTGAAGGATATGCGTAAGGACAGGATGTCGACAACACCGGTTTTGTATGATAACAAGAAATATAAGGTATTGATATCTGAGGCCGACCTGTACGATTATCCCTGCCTGTTTGTAAAACCTGCCGGCGATAAAGCGGTTGATGCCGTGTTTGCCAAAGTGCCCCTGCAATACAGCCCCAACGGCGACAGGAACCTGAAAGTAGAAAAGGAAGCCGATTATATTGCCAAAACAAACGGTACGCGCACTTTCCCGTGGCGGTTTTTGGTAATTACCGATAAGGATAAGCAAATACCTGAGAACCAGATGGTCTACAAATTGTCCACCCAAAACCAGCTGGCAGATACCAAATGGATAAAACCCGGCCAGGTTACCTGGGAGTGGTGGCACAACGCCTATGTATATGGCGTCGACTTTAAATCGGGCTATAACCAGGATACCTATAAATACTATATTGATTTTGCATCAAAATTTGGTATACCTTATATCATTATGGACGAGGGATGGGCTAAAACCACCATGAACCCGTTCGAGCCAAACCCTACCATTAATTTGCAGGAACTGATCGCCTATGGCAAAACCAAAAATGTAAAGATCATCCTTTGGTTTACTTGGCTGGCTGTCGAAAATAACTTTAATGTGTTTGAGACGCTGGAGAAGTGGGGCATTGCCGGTGTTAAAATAGATTTTATGGACCGCAGCGATCAGTGGATGGTAAATTACTATACCCGGGTTGCCAAAGAAGCGGCTAAACACCACGTTCTGGTTGATTTTCACGGCGCGTTTAAGCCTGCCGGTTTAGAAGTTGGCTACCCAAACGTGCTGTCGTACGAAGGAGTGGTGGGTATGGAGCAAAATATCTTCAGCAGTTTTGCAACGCCTGATAACAATTTGTACCTGCCGTTTTTACGTAACGCTGTTGGTCCGATGGATTATACGCCGGGTGCCATGCGTTCGGCTCACCCTAAGGATCACCGTAACCGCACCTGGGTAAATGTAATGGGTATTGGTACACGCGCCCACATACTGGCAATGTACGTAGTGTTTGAAAGCGGGCTGCAAATGCTGGCAGATAACCCCTTTAACTACCTTCGCGAACCTGAAACTACCCAGTTCATCACCAGCGTACCGGTTACTTGGGATGAAACCAAAGTGCTGGATGGCAGCGCCGGCGAATACATTGTTACCGCCAAACGCAAAGGCGACAAATGGTTTGTTGGTGCCATGACCAATAGCAAATCGCGTGATGTTACCATCAATACTGATTTCCTGAAAAAAGGGGTTAACTACCAGATCACGCTAATAAAGGACGGTATCAATGCCGATTTCCAGGCGATGGATTTTAAAAGGATAGTAATGCCAATAAGATCCGGCGACGCGATAGCTATAAAAATGGTAGAAGATGGCGGCTGGGTAGCACGTATTGAACCTGTAAAATAAAGAATAGACGTATATTAATGATAAAAACTGTGATGAATAAAAGCACAAAACTACTGATGGGCCTGTTATTGGCCGGGTCGGTTACTAAAACGGTTAACGCGCAACAGGTGGCTCCTTTCAGAAGTGGCGACAGGGTGGCATTTTTGGGTAATAGTATTACCGATGGCGGACATTATCACAGCTATATATGGCTGTATTATATGACACATTTGCCAAACCAGCGCCTTACCATATTAAATACCGGTATTGGTGGCGATGATGTGGTACAAATGGGCAACCGTTTAGAGGAAGATGTGCTTCCGAAAAAGCCGAATGTAATAGCCTTTGTTTGGGGGATGAATGATACCGGTTATTCTGAATGGTATAAGCCTGATGCAAAAGAAGTTGGCGAAAGGAAACTGGCAAGGTCGTTCGCCAGCTACAACGTTACAGCCGATAAACTGGCCAAACTGGGTGGTATCCGTAAAATATTAATGGCAGGTTCGCCTTATGACGAGAACGTTAAAATAAAAGGCAATTTATACCCGGGCAAAGCCGAGGCTTTCGCTAAAGTCATTGATTTCCAGGAGAAATCAGCCAAGCAGCGTGGCTGGGAACTGGTTGATTTTTACCACCCTATGCGCGAGATCAACAAAAAGTGGCAGCTTACAGACTCACTTTTCAGCTTAACACCTACCGACCGTATACACCCGGACAATGACGGGCACATGGTAATGGCTTACCTATTTTTAAAAGCGCAGGGCTTTGCCAACAAGCCTGTTGCCGATGTGGTGATCAATTTTCCGAAGAGAAGGGTAGAGATATCTACCAATGCGGTTATTACAAATATGCTTGGCAAAGGCAGCGACATTAGCTTTGATTACCTGGCCGGCTCGTTACCTTACCCGCTGGATACGATCGCACGCGGCTGG
>JBDSIC010000471.1:0-3984 GCA_039918195.1 Mucilaginibacter sp. | reverse complement strand
TCCATTTAAGCTATATAAACTGTAATTGCTAACTTTTTAAATCCTTTATTAATAGTGGCACTTGGCACACTCCAAACCGCCCATTACGGCAGCCGTTGGTTTTTCGCCTTTTCTTATCTTATCGTGTGCCGCAAGTATGCTGTCGTAATATGCATTGCCTTTACCGTTAACCTCGGTGCGTTTGTGGCACTGTATACACCATTTCATAGTAAGGGGCGAGTACTGGTAAACTTCTGACATAGTTTCGATAGGGCCGTGGCACTGCTGGCATTTTATATTGCCTACCACTACGTGCTGCGAGTGGTTGAAGTAGGCAAAGTCTGGCAGGTTGTGTACACGCACCCACTGTATCGGCTTGGCTTTTGAAGCATCGTATTCAGCCGTTTCGGGGTTGTAACCCAACGCGTCGTATATCTTATGTATTTCCGGCGATTCGGTTTTAACAGCCTTGTGGCAGTTCATACAAACGTTTAACGACGGGATAGAAGCATTTTTTGATTTGTAAGCGCCGGTGTGGCAATACTGGCAATCTATCTTCATAGCGCCGGCGTGCAGCTCGTGCGAGTATTTTATCGGTTGTACCGGCTGGTAGCCCTGGTGCACATTGGTATTCCACATGGTAACCCAAGCCCAACTGCCTAAAGCAACAATGCCGCACAATACGATAAAGAAAACCAGTTTTTTGTTTTTTAAAGCTTTTTTAACGCCTGCCAAACGATCAACAGCAGGTTTTTCTTCTTCAGCTTCAAATACAATGTCTTTATTTTTAAGCAGCAAGCGCTCTAATGTGCCTACTACTTTGTTAAGTACCAGTATTACAATAAAAGCGATAACTATAACGCCTATTAAGCCCCATATCAGTAGGCTGCTTGGGCCGGTTTCGGCTGCTGCTGCGCCGGGTGCGCCGGCTGCTGCAGGTGCAGATGCCTTTGCATGCTCGGCACGCACGTAGGCAATAACGTTTTTAATATCCGGTTCAGGAATGTCCAAAAACGCAGGCATTGGCGCCTCTTTAAACTCTGCAAAAATTTTGACAGCCCGCGGCTCTTTCGCCTTTACCAGCGCCTGGTTGTTCTGTATCCATTTTACAAGATAGGCGTCATCAGTTTCTGATGCCATTTGAGGGCCTAAAGCCGGGCCTACAAGCCTCTGTCCAATCTTGTGGCAAGATGAACATTTGCTCTTAAAAATAGTTTCGCCTTTTGCTGTATCGTCCTGCGCATTAGCCGAACCGGCTAACAAAGCAAAACCTGCAACCAGTAAAACTGACCTTGTGAATTGTTTAAAAATTAATGAGATATTTCTCATAAAATGTATTTATGCTGAATAATATTTATTAAAATTTTAAAACCGGACGTATATTTCGCAGTTTATCCTAATTTTTCAGCCACAAAACTATAAATTAATACAGTATGGCTGACAAATAAATGACACTTATCCACAATTTATAATCGTTCTAAACAAAGCTTAAAATGCCTTAAAAGGGCTTTTCCAAGCTGTTTTTTGCTTGCCTGTTTAAACAGCTATATTTTGTTAACAAAAATATTTGTTGGATTTTAATTATTGTTTTAATATCCAGGCAAATATCAAGGGCACTACAATGGTAGCGTCAGATTCTACAATAAATTTTGGTGTATTAATATCCAGTTTACCCCAGGTAATTTTTTCGTTTGGTACAGCGCCCGAGTAGGAACCGTAGGAGGTGGTTGAATCAGATATTTGGCAGAAATAACTCCAGAAAGGAATATTTTCCATTTCCATGTCCTGGTAAAGCATAGGCACCACACATATCGGGAAATCGCCAGCTATACCGCCGCCTATTTGGAAAAATCCAACGCCCTTACCTTCCGAGTTTTTTACATACCAATCGGCCAGCCAGGCCATGTACTCGATACCGCTTTTCATAGTAGTGGCTTTTATCTGCCCTTTTATTACGTATGATGCAAAGATGTTCCCCATAGTAGAGTCTTCCCATCCCGGCACTACTATCGGCAGGTTCTTTTCGGCAGCTGCCAGCATCCACGAATTTTTCGGGTCTATCTCGTAATACTGCTCCAGTTCGCCGCTCAGTAATATTTTGTACATAAACTCGTGCGGAAAATAGCGCTCGCCGGCATCCTCGGCATCCTTCCAAATTTTGTGTATGTGTTTTTGCAAACGGCGGAAGGCCTCCTCTTCGGGTATGCAGGTATCGGTAACACGGTTATAATGATTCTCTAACAGGTCCCACTCGTCCTGCGGACTTAAATCGCGGTAGTTTGGCACACGCTTATAGTGCGAATGCGCTACCAGGTTCATGATATCTTCTTCCAAATTTGCACCTGTGCACGATATGATGTCTATTTTGTCCTGGCGTATCATTTCGGCAAGGGAAATGCCCAGTTCGGCAGTACTCATGGCACCGGCAACAGTAACCATCATTTTACCACCTTCGGTAAGATGTGTTTCGTAGCCTTTTGCCGCATCCATTAATGCCGCAGCATTAAAGTGCAGGTAGTTTTTTTCGATGAATTGTGATATAGGGCCTCTCGCCGTTGTGTTGCTCATGGTATGTGGTTAAAAAATCCCCGCAAAAATAGGTATTTTGTTGATATGGCTATTTGAAATTCAAAAATTGACTGCCCGGTTAGTTTACAAATATATAAACGGCGGTTTTGTTTTTTAATTAGATGCGATGGTTTTTTAGCCGCCTGTTTTAACTCACCCCGTCTTCGCTGCGCTCGACACCCCTCTCTACTTTGTAGAGAGGGGATGAAATATTCACCATTTTTTGCTCAGTAGGGAGTTTGACTGAGTAGCTGGGCAGTCTAAATTCCTCCCTCAATTGCTTACTGTAAATTTTATTTTGCATCTTAGCTGACCTTACAAACAAATGAAAAAAATAATACTACCGTTAATATTACTCTTTGGCTTCCAACCGATATATGCCCAAAAGAACCTGCTGCCTAAATTTTTGCGGAAGATGCTTTTTGAACAGGACAGCAGCAAAAGCAGCAGCTTTTTCTTGTTGCCGGTATTAAGCTCGGCGCCCGAAACGGGTGTAGAAGCAGGTGGTGCTATTTTATATTCTTTTTATACCGATACTGTAAGTGTAGGTCAGCGGGTGTCAAATATATATGGCTACGCTACCCTAACCACCAAAGGGCAAAGCCGCATCAGCCTGAGCACCAACTACTGGGCGGCGCAAAACAAATATCACTACACCGCATCTATCAGCTACATCAATTTTCCTTTTGATTTTTATGGGATAGGCAACGAGACCCCGAAAATTGATAAAGATCCGCTGGGCCAAACGCGAATCAAGCTAAACCTTACTGCCGAAAAACGCTTTGGCAAAAACTTATACCTGGGCATAATTGCCGGCGGGATGGATTTTAAATATACTGATAAGCAACCCGGCGGCATATTTGAAACACTGCCGGCAAACACTAATCCAAATGGCGGCAGCCTAATTTTTGGCGGGCCAAGCTTTGTGTTCGACGATCGTAATAACAACACTTACACCACCAAAGGCGCCATTGTCAGCGCATATTTCCAGGTGATGAAAGGCTTGTTCAGCAATAATAATTACAGGGGCGGCTTTTTTAATATAGAGTATTCGCAATTTTTCTCGCTCAGCAGAAAACTGGTATTGGGTTTCAACGTTCAGGAGCAAAGTTTGGTTGGTAAAAAATCGCCGTTCTACCTGTTGCCGGCTTTGGGTAACGACGAAATTATGCGGGGCTACTACAATGGCCGTTTCCGCGACCGCAACCTTATTGCCGGCCAGGGCGAACTGCGCTACCGCATTAGCAACCGCCTTGGCATAGTAGGCTTTTTAGGCTGGGGCGAGGTGTTTGATAAAGACTTCAGCTTTTCTAAACTTAAACCGAGCATAGGCGGCGGCGGCCGTTATTTCTTCGACGTAGAAAAAGGGCTTAGTATGCGTATTGATTACGCCATTGGCGAACAACGCCCCGGAGAAGCAAGGCAAAGCGGGTTATA
>JBDSIC010000470.1:0-2700 GCA_039918195.1 Mucilaginibacter sp. | reverse complement strand
CCCCGATACAAAACATAGTATTTGCTAACCCTATTTTACCCGGTGTAGCTACCGAGTACAAACTTGTGGGTAGTATATTCGGATCTAAGGTAAATAAGGTATCAAAACCTGTTGAAGGTGAGAGTGGTGTATACGTATATGTTGTTGATGGCTTTACTAATCCGGCACCGCTTACCAATGCCGTAATTCAGAAACAACAAATAGCGCAATCTATACTACAGCGCGCCCAAACACAGGTGTTTGAAGCGCTGAAAGATAAGGCGAATGTAAAAGATAACAGGTCTAAGTTCTTATAGCCAAAATTTAAAGTAATTTTGTATCCGGGATGGCGTTATAATGCTATCCCGGATTTTTTCGTTATAAAGGGTTATGGAAATACAAGAAAATATAATCAACAAAGTTGCCCAAAGTGGTTTGGTAACGCTTGACCCTGCCATATTTTATGCTGTGGGCGAACGGGTGATATATGATATTGCACCAAACCTGTTCCAGGGGTTAATATTGCGTGAAAAGGATTTCAGGGAGTTTGTTAAAGAGCATGACTGGTCGCAATACACCGGGAAAAACATAGGTATTATTTGCAGTGCCGATGCTATTGTACCGGCGTGGGCATATATGCTGTTGGCCAACAAAATGGCACCCTATGCCAGCCAGGTTGTTTTTGGCGATAGCGAAGTATTAGAAACAGTATTGTTTATAAAGCAAATAGAAAAGCTGGATGCTGAGCAATACCGCGACCAGCGTTTGGTAATAAAAGGCTGCGGTGATATTGATGTGCCGGTATCTGCCTATGTGGAATTGACTAAGAGACTTACGCCTGTGGTAAAAAGCCTGATGTTTGGCGAGCCATGCTCGACAGTGCCGCTATATAAGCGTAAGGATTAATGGTAAAGTATGAATAGGATAAAATGTTTTTTAATAATCATACTTTTTGCCGGTACCCTGGCTAATGCTTTTGCACAGGATATTAAAATTGGCAAGGACCCTGTTTTTAAAGTTGGCGAAGAACTAAGCTATAAATTAAAATACGGATTTTTTACCGGTGCCGAAGCTACTATTAAGGTAGAGGATGGCGGCAAAAAAATAATTGGACATCCCAGCTATCATATTACTGCAAATGGCAAAACCGCAGGTACTTTTGATATTTTTTATAAAGTACGCAACCAATACGAAACCTACATTGATCAGGAAACCTTGCTGCCTTATTTTTATACCGAGAACAGGCGAGAAGGAAGCTACCGCCACACAGATAATGTAACCTTTAGCCAATCTGAAAATAAAGTAACGGCAGATAAAGGGGTGTTTACTTTTAAGGGTGATATTTATGATTTTGTATCGGCCTATTATTTTGCGCGTAATATAGATATAAGCAAATTAAAAATAGGCGAAACGTTTTCTATGAAATACTTTTTAGAGGATGGCGTACAAACATTAACTATCACCTATATGGGTAAGGAACAGGTTGAAACTAATTTTGGAAAGTTTAACTGCCTTAAATTTAATCCTACAATTATTCCCGGCCGCATATTTAAAAAGGATAGTAAGCTATATTTGTGGATAACAGATGATAATAACCGGATACCTGTTAAAGCGCATGTGGGCCTTGTTGTAGGTAGCGTGACGATGGAACTTACCAATGCCAAGGGATTGAAATATCCTTTAAATCCAATAAGTAAATAACATGATAGAGGTTGGTAGTGTATTAGTGCATGAGGATGTAGTAAAGCAAAACTTTGTATGCAATTTAAATAAGTGCAAAGGTGCCTGTTGTTTAGAGGGCGACTCGGGCGCGCCATTGAATAATGATGAACTGCATATATTGGATGAGATATATCCTAAGGTAAAACCTTATATGACCGAGAAGGGCATCCAAACCATTGAAAGGGAGGGCACCTATGTTACCGATTTTGAAGGCGATTATACTACCCCTTGTGTAGAAGTAAATAAAGAATGTGCCTACGTAATATGGGAAGGTGGCATAACTAAATGCGCTATCGAAAAAGCGTATGAGCAAGGTGTTATTGATTGGAAAAAACCTATATCATGCCATTTATACCCTATACGCATTACAGCCTATCCGGAGTTTGATGTATTAAACTACGACCGCTGGAGCATATGTAGCGATGCCTGTAGCTTTGGCAACGAATTAAAAGTGCCGGTATACCAGTTTTTAAAAGGGCCGCTGATAAGAAAATACGGTGAAGAATGGTACCAGGAACTGGAAGAACAAGTAGCTGATATGTAATTAATAGTTGTGCTTTTAATAAAAAGTACAAAAATACAGAAACTTCTTTAATATTGCTAATTGGTGAAGGTTAACACATTTTTGACTAATATTTATATAAATATTTAATTATCAATATTATATAAAAAAATTAGTCAAAAATGTGTTACACGATGTTACACCAATTTGATAAAAAAAGAGAAGGAGGGAGTAAAGAAATTGTATCAGTCATTGTTTAGCAGATAGGTAATTATTAAACATTGTAGGGTTAAAAACATTAGATATTAAGCTGAAAGTCCCATTTGTATAATTTAATTAATAATATTGTAGCTGCACAGCACTACTAACCCTATGAAAACAGCCTTAATTACCGGTATCACCGGCCAGGATGGCGCCTACTTAGCCGAGTTTTTATTAAAAAAGGGTTATATGGTGCATGGTGTAAAACGCCGTTCATCACTGTTTAATACTGATCG
>JBDSIC010000469.1:0-9122 GCA_039918195.1 Mucilaginibacter sp. | reverse complement strand
TTCAAGTCCTCTCCTTTGGAGAGGATCCGATAGCTATCGGATTAGGTGAGGCTCCCCTTACGAAGCCCGCCTGTTACCACCCGGCCTGCCGCCGCTCATGCCGCTGCCGCCTCCGCCGCTGCGTGATTTGTTGCCGCCAAAGCGTTTGTTACCGCCGCCGCCCCTGTTGGCTGATGGACCACGGTGATGGCCATGTGCTTCCTTCTTTATCTTTTCCAATATCCGTTCCTGCGGGGTTAGCTGTGCTAAAGGGTAAGGATGCGCTTCGTTAACCGGGATGGTTTTACCAATCAACTTATGAATGTCCTTTAAAAATTCTTTTTCCTCCTCGTCGCAAAATGAAAAAGCTATACCACTGGCACCGGCACGGCCTGTACGGCCAATACGGTGTACATAGGTTTCGGGGATATTGGGCAACTCGTAATTGATAACGTGGGTCAGCTCATCTATATCTATACCGCGGGCTGCAATATCCGTAGCCACTAATACACGCGTTGTACGCGCCTTAAAGTTGGTTAACGCACGCTGACGGGCGTTTTGTGATTTGTTACCGTGTATGGCTTCGGCCGTGATGCCGGTTTTGTTCAGGTCTTTTACCACCTTATCTGCACCGTGTTTGGTGCGGGTAAATACCAAGGCGGTTTGTATGCCTTTATCACTTAAAATATGGTTAAGCAATAAACGCTTATCATTTTTGCCCACAAAATACATTTGCTGCTGAATAGTATCGGCAGTTGACGATTGCGGGGTTACTTCTACCCTTTCAGGTTTGTTAAGTATGCTGTCGGCCAAATGTTGTATCTCTTTTGGCATGGTAGCCGAAAAGAAAAGCGTTTGCCTTTTTGCAGGCACTTTGGCGATGATCTTTTTAACATCATGCACAAAGCCCATATCCAGCATACGGTCGGCTTCATCCAATATTAGTATACGTACGTGATCGATGTGTACCAAACGCTGGTTCATCAGGTCGAGCAAACGGCCCGGGGTGGCAACCAATATGTCTATGCCCCTGCGCAATGCATCTACCTGCGGGTTTTGTGATACGCCGCCATAAATAACCAAATGTTTTAAACCGGTATGCCTGCCGTAAGCGGCAAAACTTTCGCCAATTTGTATGGCCAGTTCGCGGGTTGGGGTTAATATCAGCGACTTGATGCTTTTCTGTTCCTTGTGCTGCTGCCTGTCGTTATACAGTAACTGCAATGTAGGTATGGCGAACGCGGCTGTTTTACCGGTGCCGGTTTGGGCGCAGCCTAATAAGTCTTTTTGTTGTAATATAATGGGTATCGCCTGGGCCTGTATCGGCGTAGGCTGGGTATATCCCTCAGTTTTAAGTGCCTTTAAAATAGGCTCAATTAAATTTAGATTTTCGAATGACATGTAATGTATTTATTTGCTAACGCGAAGCATATCTGGATCTGGAGCGTTTGTTATGTGCGGTGATCAAAACCGTTAAGCGAGCGGGTAATTATTTTGGCAAAGATACGATTTATTATTGGATGAGGATGTAAGGGTGAAAAAGTAGCCTTCAAACAATTTAGTTATCTATTAACATAGGCTTCCGGATTTCGATGTTGATGAAATACACCTACTATTATAATATCCTTTTTACGTTCGTCTACAAAAAAATGAATGCCGTATGGGAATATATCAAGATAGGAAACCCTAATATTTTTATATTTTATTTCATAAATAAAAGGGTCTGACAGAATACGATCAATTGAAATTTTCATATCAGCAGCAAATCGTTTTTCCAAACCATGTAGTTGCTGTTTATACCATTTCTTTGCAGCAATAATATCCTGAGCCGCTTCATCATAGTAAAACAAACTCCAGGCCATTATTCTTCGGTACTGTCGAGTAATTCTATAAGCCCTGAAATCGGTTTTAATCTTTCAGGATGTTCTTCTATAGATTGAAGCCTTTTATCTAATAACTCCTTTTGCCAATCCGGGAGAGGGGAATCAATATTATCAATATTAGGGTACACGTTTCTCAATCGCTCCCAATCTTTAATAGGAAGTTGAACAGCGGTTATTTTCCCTTCATCATTTGATAAATACTGTACATTCATAATAACAAATTTACTTTATATATTGAACATATCCAATATATCCAGCTTTGACAACTTTTTAAAAGTTGTCAAAGCTAATACCCCGCTGTCATCGAACGTAGAGAGAAATCCTCTACCCCATGCAAGCCGATAAACTTGTCGTATAGGATTTCTCCTCGTACCTCGTTCGAAATGACAGTGGGGTAAACAAGAAAAGCCGGCACAAGGCCGGCTCTTCAATATCCATAGTACAGCTTTCGCTTATTTCTTCTTGTAATATTTAAACGCTTTACCAATAAACTTGGCCGAAGAACCTAATTCTTCTTCGATGCGTAATAACTGGTTGTATTTAGCTATCCTGTCTGAACGTGAAGCCGAACCGGTTTTGATCTGGCCGCAATTTAATGCAACTGCCAGGTCAGCAATGGTCGAGTCTTCAGTTTCGCCCGAGCGGTGGCTCATTACCGAAGTGTAGCCATTGGTTTGTGCCAGGCTAACCGCATCAATAGTTTCGGTTAACGAACCTATTTGGTTTACTTTTACCAGGATAGAGTTTGCGGTATCGTTATCAATACCTGTTTGCAGGCGGATTACGTTGGTAACAAACAAATCGTCACCTACCAATTGAACACGGTCGCCTAATCTTTCTGTTAAAAGTTTCCAGCCATCCCAGTCATCCTCAGCCATACCGTCTTCAATAGAAATGATAGGGTATTTATCAGCTAACGAGGCAAGGTAATCAACCTGCTCGGCGCTGGTGCGGATAGCACCTTTATCGCCTTCAAACTTGGTATAATCGTATTTACCGTCTTTGTAAAACTCAGAAGCGGCACAATCAAATGCAAGGAAGATCTGCTCGCCCGGGGTATAGCCGGCTTTTTTGATGGCCTGGATAATGGTTTCAACACCATCTTCAGTGCCTTCAAAGGTTGGTGCAAAACCACCTTCGTCACCTACCGCAGTGCTTAACCCACGGTCGTGTAATATCTTTTTAAGGTTATGGAAAACTTCTGTTCCCCAACGCAATGCTTCGCTGAAAGAAGACGCGCCAACCGGCATGATCATAAACTCCTGGAAAGCGATAGGCGCATCAGAGTGCGAGCCACCGTTTACAATATTCATCATCGGTATAGGCAACGTATTAGCGTTTACACCGCCAATGTAGCGGTATAAAGGCTGGCGGCTTTCCTGTGCTGCTGCCTTAGCAACCGCTAACGAAACACCTAAAATGGCATTTGCGCCCAGATTTCCTTTATTTTCGGTACCGTCAAGGTCTATCATTATTTTGTCGATGATGTTTTGTTCAAACACATCAACACCTTTTAATTCCGGGGCTATTTTATCGTTTACGTTGGCAACAGCTTTTAATACGCCTTTACCCATGTAAACACTTTTGTCGTCATCCCTAAGTTCTACAGCTTCGTGCATGCCGGTAGAGGCGCCCGAAGGTACTGCGGCACGGCCTAAAGCACCGTTTTCGGTTAATACATCAACTTCAATGGTTGGGTTGCCGCGCGAGTCTAAAATCTGGCGGGCATGAACATCAATTATTATACTCATAGTGATTTATCAGCGTGTGGGGAAATTATTTTTTTTAACGGCGCTAAGTTAAAATTTAATCAGCAAAACACAATCAGTGTTTGGTATTTATAATGATTATTTAATGCTGTATTGACATCATTTAGTCGTGCATTCCCGGAATTTGCTCTTTAGGCCTGGTATTTTTGCGGTTAAAGCGGTATTGCACATTTATGGCCAGGTTATCTTTCGCACCAGATGTGGTAAGGGTATAATTGTATTGGTGCATTAAACCGGCCTGTATACTTAGCGATTTATCAAACTGGTAACCTAACCCAACATAAAAACGGTTACGCTCGAAATGCGGGGCTTTGTTATTCAGGAATATCTCGTCAAACGTAGCGCCATACCACGTTTTGGGGCCAATTTTAGCATGGTTAATAGGTATGGCTAAATTAAGGCGGTAACGGAACCTGTTTTTATAGCCCGTTTCAAAAAAACGCTGCTCCACACGGTAGCGATGCTCAATTTTAATACGGTCTAAAAACTGGTTTATTTGTATCTGCTCCCAAAGCCGTGTTTCTAACGCGGTAGGCGGACCGTCCAGATCATTATAATCATAGGTGATGTACCGGCCTGTGCCAATAAGCGCCGTATAGTTCTTCGCGATATCATAACTGATACCGCCTTTTACCTCGTAATAAAAAGCCTGGTTAAATAATTCGTTGGTGCGGGTTTGAAGTTCGATGTAGCCGCCCCAGCGGTGTGTGCTGTCGCCCGGTAGGGTTACGGTAACAATACCCCAGGTACCGGTTTTGTTATTTTGCGCCTTAACATTAACTGAACATAGGATTATAAAAATAACCAGCAAAGCTGTATATATGTGGTTTTTTAACATTAGCTTAATATTACAGGGCAAATGTATTACCCTAATATTATCCTATTGTTAAATACACAAGTGTTAATGTTATATTAATATTAAGTTTTAAATGGCCAATGTTACCGCAATGTTAAGTCCTACTCCCACTTAAAGGTTTTTACCGCAATTGCATAAATGACAACGCACCAAACGCACATAACTAATATTTGCTGACTAACGTCGGCTAAGCTCGCACCCTCAAAGGCTACTTTGCGCAAGGCATCATTTAAATAAGTTAAAGGTAATGCGCGGCTTATAGGCTGCAGCCAGGTTGGGAAAGCATTTATAGAAAAGAAGGTACCCGATAGCAGGAACTGCGGCAGGGTAATAATATTGGCGATCGGCGGCACTGAGCTTTCTGTTTTAGCGATGCCCGATACCACGAAGCCGAAGCCCATAAACACGATAACACCGAGGGTTGACAAGATGAGCATATTTATAACCGTGACGACCCCATGCACCAGCGTAAAGCCAAAAGCGAAATGCCCTATCAGGATAATAAACAAAGCGCCCATCAGTGCGAAGGTGATGCGGGCAAGCGCTTCGCCGATAACAATACTGGCGCGTTTTACAGGGGTGGCGAAAAAGCGTTTGATAACCAGCGTTATCCGCAGGCTTAAAAATACGAAGGCAGTACCAAATACACCGGTGCTTAACAGTGAGAAGCCCAATTGCCCGGGCAGTATAAAGTCGATGGTTTTGTATTCGCGGCCGCTGACTATGGTTTCATTAATCTGGACTACTGAGGGCGCCGGCGGGGTTTTAAGGATTTGTTTTTGAAAGAATGAATTAACCCCATTCATAATATTTGACAGAACCGCCTTTAAAATATTCCCTTTTGACGATGCTTTAGTGTATTGCACGTTAACCACAAATGGAGGCTGGTTTTTTTCGTATTTTTTATTGCTGTTATTCCGGATGTCAAGCACAGCATCAATACTGCCTTTTGATAAATTCTTATTCAAATCATCGGCAGACAGGTTATGTATGAGGTTAACTACGCTTACCTTTTTTAATTCCTGGTATACCGGGTTTATCGTATCGCAGGTTTTTGCCACACCCACATCAACGCTAACACCCCCACCCCCAATAAACCCGAACACCAAAATAAATATCAGCGGGAACGCCAAACTGAATATCACCGCCGATGGGCTGCGGAGGATAGATTTAAGGCTCGCCTTGGCTATAGCCAGCGTAGCGCGTGTGTTACTATATTTTGTTTTGGTCATTTTATTTTTTAGTGCGGAAGTCGGAAAGACCGAAAGTCCGGAAGTTAAGCTTTATGTTATAAACAGTCAATTCGTCTTTCGGACTTTCAGTCTTTCCGACTTCCGGACTCGAACTAATCTTCCCGCCAGTCCTTGCCCGTCAAATTAATAAATACATCTTCCAGGTTGGCCAGTTTTACTGTTTTGGGCCGTTCAAAACCTGATGATACCAGTTTGTCTATAAAATTATCAGGAGTATCAATACCCACTACCCTGCCGCCGTCTATAAAGGCCACGCGATCGCAAAGCACTTCAGCTTCGTCCATGTAGTGCGTGGTTATCACTACAGTAGTCCCGGCATCACGTATCTCTTTTATAAGGTCCCATAAATTACGGCGTGCCTGCGGGTCTAAACCGGTTGTCGGTTCGTCAAGGAAAATTATACGCGGGTTATTTATCAGCGTGGTAGCGATAGAAAAGCGTTGCTTTTGCCCGCCCGAAAGCTGCTTGTATTTAGCCTTGGCCTTATCGGTAAGGGCTACCTTTTCCAGCATTTCCATAGGTGTTTTGGTGATGCCGTACAAGCCCGAGAACAGGTCTATCAGCTCGGACAGGTTCAGATTAGGATAGTATCCCGCCGCCTGCAACTGTACGCCTATGCGCTGTTTTATACTATCGGCATCTGTATCAACTGAAAAACCATCTACCCATATCTCGCCCGATGTTTTTTCGCGCAAGGTCTCAATAATTTCGAGCGTGGTAGTTTTGCCGGCGCCGTTGGGGCCAAGCAATCCGAATATCTCACCCTCGTAAACTTCAAAGCTGATATCTTTTACCGCTGCAAAATCACCATAATTTTTTACCAGGTTTTTTACAGTGATAATAGGCTGTTTTTCCATCCTGTAAAAATGGCACAGAAAATCGGAATAACCATAACATATTATGCAGATGACTGAAATTTTACATGCCTCACCCCAAACCCCTCTCCAAAGAGTAATAGCCTATGAAAAGACCATAAATGATTCATGAAGCGTAGGGCCTGTGCGATTCCCTCCTTTGGGAGGGTGTAGGGAGGGGTTTCATACGGATGCAAAGCGTTAAACCCACCCCTGCCACTACACAAATCCAACGCGCCCCTTCCAAGGAGGGGACCAACTCGAAAAGTAATATCCCTGTCTTTTGATGGACTATTACTCTCCCAAGGAGAGGGGTTTTTTATTGCAGGGTATTAATATCACGCAGTAAAAAGCAGTGGTTATGCCGTTCCATACCTATTTTGGGGTAATATTGCTCGGCGGCGGGGGCAGCCAATAATATCAGCAGGGCTTGCGGGCACAGCCGTTTGGTTTCGGCGATCAGCTTTTTGCCGATGCCGCGGTGCTGGTATTCCTCATCTACAGCCAAATCGCTTAAATAGGTGCAATAAACAAAGTCGCTCACCGAGCGGGCAACGCCCACCAGTTTGCCCTCGTGCCGGGCGGTATAAATAATATCGGCATTGCGGCACATTTCCGCTATCCTGTCAATATCATCTACAGGGCGGCGCTCGCCTAAAGTGCTTTTTATAAGCAGCTGCTTGTAATCTTCCGCTTGCAGGCCGGGTTCGGTTTGATAAGTAATGTTCATGGGCGATAAGTTAAAGTAAAATCATCAAATACCGCTTCCTCGTTAGCGGCACCGCAAAAATTCAATCCCGGCCTCGGGCTTCTGTCCCATGGTGCCAGGTTGTCAATAGTGCGGGGCTTATCGCCGGTTAACTCCTGCCAGTCGCCGGTTTGTTTCCAGTAGGCATGGCAGGTAAAATCGGGGTTCACCTCTATTTTAATACCCACCTTGCCGACGGCATGGGTGGCACTGCTGATAACGCTCCGCTTATTATCCTTTACCTCCCAATACTCAACAGTATTACCACTCACCCCTACTCCTAACGAGCCACTGGCATCGCCATAAATAACCAGGCCTTTTTGTGCAGCGTTAGTATTTAGCACGCTAACCTGCATGCTATAATTTACGGTATATGGCCGGCGCGTTAAGGCAATACCCGAAGCATTCCCCGGCTTAACCGTACCCGATAAATGCAGCTGACCGCCCTGCTGCTTAAACGCCGGCCAGGCATTCCTGAAATCCCATTGCCAGGCTTTATCGGCCGCATTACCTGAGAATTTATCGATTATGGTTACCTCCTTTGGTACCGGTTTGGGCGCGGGAACAAACTTAGGCCAGCCATTTTTTTCGGGCCAAACCAGTTCGCTTATCAATCCCTGCCGGCCGGTATATACGCCGGTGGTTTTGCTGTAAGCATGGTACAGGTAATAGTACCTGCCTTCGGGCGTAGTAACAAATGTGCCGTGCCCGGTACATTTCCATTCATCATCGCCGGATAGTAGTGGGTTGTCTTTATAGTCCTCATACGGACCGGTAATGCTTGTAGCCCGGGCAACCCTAACCCTGTAACTGCAACCCCTGCCGCAACAATCCCCTACCGATGAAAAAAGGTAGTAATAACCATCTTTTTTCAAGATGCTTTGCCCTTCAAGGCCTATGCGCTCGTCATCCATTAACAACATAACCGGCTCATCCACAAGCTTAAAGCCATCGGCAGATAATTTACTGCACAATATTTCTATCGGCCTGCCCGCAAGGCCGTAAGCCTTCCACGTTATGTAAAACTGGCCGTTGTCATTATACACAAAAGCATCAATCGCTTCGTTACCCCACTCAATAACAACACCATGGTCGATAAAGCCCCTGTCGGGATATTTTGAGGTAGCTACGCCGATACATGAAATACCGTCCTTTTTACGGCGCGCGGTGTAGTATACATAATAGGTATTGTTTTGAAAAAAATATTCGGGTGCCCAAAACGAGCCGGATATCCACTTGGGTGTTTTATCAAATACATAACCGGTTTGCTTCCAGTTTTTCAGGTCGGTTGATGTAAAAATGGGGTAATGCGGTGCCCACTCAGACGAGGTACCGGTGGCATAGTAAGTTTTCCCACTGCGAATGATAGAAGGGTCGGGAAAATCGCCCTGTATAACTGCCTGCTGTGCAAAAATGCTTTGTAACGGGCATATAATTTGCGCTGCAAAAAACAGCATTACATAATAAAGGGAAGCTTTGGTTGGCTGGTTCATGCCCTAAAAATAGGGAATTACTTCTTTTTACCACCCTTTTTTAATTCGCTTTCGGATTTCAGTACGGTGTCGCCATCTTTTTGTTTTATCTCGTATGCAGGCTTATCATCGCTGGCATTACGCTTTACCTTCGCCCCCTTAATTGTTTTTTCAACCGGCTCGTCATGCTTCTTTACAATTTTGCCCTCTGCCTCGCTTTCGCCCCAGTTCCAGTGTACGTTATCGCCTTTTTTCATGGTTTTGTTTTAAAGGGAACACTTGATTGAGTGATTGGTTCAAAAAAATTT
>JBDSIC010000468.1:0-13362 GCA_039918195.1 Mucilaginibacter sp. | reverse complement strand
CCTGACCAGGCTACTCCCGGGTCATCATCATTATCCACCTCTATTTCGCCGCGTGCATCTTTCACCTGCACAACCGGGCCCGATTTGATGAATAATCCGCCCAGTTCAATAGCTTCTGTTAACGAGCCGCCGCCGTTTTGACGAAGGTCTATCACCACACCGTCTACCTTTTCCTGTTTAAGGGTGTCCAGTATTAGTTTCACGTCCCTTGTTGTACTCTTGTAGTTAGGGTTACCATTGCGATAATCTTCAAAATCAAGGTAAAAAGCAGGGATAGATATAATGCCTATTTTAAACGTTTTTCCGTTTTGGTTATAGGTTTTAATTTCTTTTTTTGCCGACTGATCTTTCAGGATGATCTTTTCGCGCACCATTTCAACCACTTTGGGTTTGCTGGAGGTATTGGCACCACTTGGCAATATCTCTAAACGCACCACCGTACCTTTGGTACCGCGTATCAGTGCGATGGCATTTTCAATACGCCAGCCTACCACGTTCTCAAATTCGCCTTGCTTGCCTTGCGCTACGCCCACAATGCGGTCGTCAACATTCAGTTGCTTACTTTTATCGGCCGGACCGCCGGGAACAACGCTTTTTATCGTAACGTACTCGTTTTCGGCTGCCAGCGAAGCGCCTATGCCCTGTAGCGAGCGCGACATCTCGATATTAAAATTAGCCGCGTTTGCCGGGTTAAAGTAGTTGGTATGCGGGTCGATAGCCTCGGTAAACGAGTCCATAAATATCTGGAACACATCCTGGTTGGATAGTTTGTTGGATTGCGACAACAAGTTTTCGTAGCGTTTTTTTAACGTTTCCTTATTTTTTGCCAAATCCTTATTGGCCAGTTTCAGGTTCAGCAGGTCGTATTTAACGCGCTTGGTCCATAAGGCATTCATATCTGCTTCTGATGATATCCAGGGCAGGTCGTCACGCTCGTAAGTAAAATCTTCTTTTTTGTCGAAATCAAAGTTATTATTGATCTGCGACAGCGAATATTTGATACGGTCGTTATATCTTTTTTGATATACGTTGAATATGTAAAATACGTTAGCCAGGTTGCCCGCTTTCAGGTCATCATCCAGCGTGGTTTTGTATTTGTCAAAGTCCTTTACATCGGCATCAAGCAAATAGTTGTGGTTAACATCAAGCACCTTAATGTAGCGGGTATATATCTCGCCCGAAACCGAGTCATCCAGCTTAACTTTTTTATAGTTAAAGTTAGTGATCATCTCAGCTATCTTTTTAACTACCACACTTTGCTGCTCGTCAGGTTGAAGATCATTGGAGCCGGCAACCTTTACCGGCTTTGAAGGAGCGGCCTGGCAAGCCAGCGCAGCGCTTACTACTAACAATAAATATATTCTCTTAAGCATATCTTTCACCTTCTTTAATCCGGGGTTTATAATCAACATCAATACTTGTGCCTTAATAAAATTTTCTGTGTAAAAAAAGACAGCCATCAAATGCTGTCTGTTAATATTTGAATAACAATAATACGATATTGTTTTACTTGTATTGTATACGACGATGCTTTTTACCCTATTGTTACAATAACAGGTGTTACTATTTTGATTTACCAATAGGTTCTACCATTTCGGCATATTTCAATTCGTATTTGGGGGCGAGTGTGGTGATGCCCTTTATTGCTTGTATCTTTATGTCTGTTTCTCTCGACTCTTTTATCCAGCCTTTTGAGTTGGCTATGTCGCGCGCTTCCATCAGATCCTGCCGGGCAAGGTTAACTTCGCCCATATCCATTTTAACGCTGGCAAGGCTTATCAAGTTGGCGTAAGTATGCCTGAAATCATATTGCCGTCGCGAAATAAGCGTACTTTGCAGCAAATACCATTTTGCTTCGGAAAGCCTGTTTTGCATGATGTATATCTGGGCAAGGTCGCTAAAATTATAGCTGGCAGTATTGTATTCCCTAAAACGCATATTATGCTGTGCCGTTTTCATTACAAAAGTCTCGGCCTTATTTAAATTACCGGTGCCGCTTAAATTAATAGCCTCCAACTTAGGCGTACTTACTTTAGCAAAGGGAATATCTGTTTTAAAGTTGAATTTATACTTTTTTACCTGCCTCATTAACGGATACCTTTTGCCCTTTAAAGGCCCTACACGCCACCACTGGGCGGATGCAGACAGGCTGACAGAACATAAAAATACGAGTATAAAATATTTCATCAATTCTTTTCCGGGTTTAATAAATTAACTGGTATGCAAATATAACTACTAATTAGCAGATTAACAATAGCTTGCGCCTTACTCAAAAACATCAATTTCTCCATCGTGCAAAGCCCAAACCATGTAGGGGTGCGTGTCATCATGATAGATCTCGCCATTGGCTGCTATCGCGATGATGCCTGCAAAACCATTATACGGTTCCATCTCGTCAAGGGTTTTATCAGATGCGGCGTGAAGCGAAAAACCGTCACTCACGCGCGTTACAATTTTTGAGGCTACCGCCCCGCTCACAATATCCTCGCCCACGCCGGTGCAAGATACACCCGCGAAGGCATTGGCATAGTTGCCCGCCGTAGTAGCCGAATCGCTTACCCTGCCCGGTATCTCGAAACCCTTGCCCCCCGTTGATGTTGCTGCCGCGATATCGCCATAAATATCAAGCGCCACACAGCCCACCGTACCTTTGCGGATAGAGTCGGTCAGTTTTTTTTCATACTCCTTGCGCCGCTGCGGGGTAATGGGGCTATAATATTTAAACCCGTTATCGCGCGCAAAGTGCTGTGCGCCTTCGCCGCTCAAAACCTTGTCCTCGTAGTGCAGCAATTTTTCGGCAATACAAATAGGGTTCTTCACATCCTCGATATTGATAACGCCCGAAAATTTTTGTGTTTTGCCATCCATCAGCGAAGCGCTGAGCCTTACTTTACCGTCGCTCTGTATCTGCGAGCCGGTACCGGCGTTAAACAGGTCGCAATCTTCCAGCAGGCTTACGGTGTACACCACCGTTTCTAAAGCGGTATGGCTTGCCAGGTAGTTGTATCCCGCCTGTACAATCTCCCTCAAAGCATCCTGCTTGGCCTGCTTAACCTCCTGGTTAGTTTGCGATTCGCTGAAGAAGCCCCCGTGGATGATCAGTTTCATTTGTTAGTTTATTATTGGCCTTTTAGCCTCACCTAAATCCTCTCCAAAGGAGAGGACTTGAAGAATTTTGTAAGTCTCCCCCTTTGGAGGAGATCCGATAGCTATCGGATTAGAGGGGGCTTATGCGCGCAATGAAGTGTTTTTTTATAACTGTTTTTCTTAATGTTTATTATTATGAGCGTATAACCACTCACTTAATCAACCCTATAAACTTAATTAACCTCATTGCAACAAATCATCATGATCATCAGGCATATTTAAATATACACCTTCTTCTACCTTCACGGCTTTTTTGATGAGCAGTTTATGTTGCAACAGATCGTACTTATCAAATATCGACATCACATGCAGCCTTAGGTTTTCTATCGATACCGGGTCGCCTATTTCCACATCGTAAATATTGGTTTCCACGATATTTTTCCCGTCAACTAAAATAGTAAGGCCAGAACCGATGGCTTCCATCATGCTGCCTTCGGTTATCAGTAAACCGGCATCCTCGCCCAAACCTATGCCCAGTATGCCGGGGTTGCTGGCTACGGCATACATCAGCCTGCCAATGCGGCCGCGCTGTACAAAATGCGTATCTACTATCACGCCGTCTACAAAGCCCAGGCCGGCGGTTATCTGTACCTCGCCTTTTATCAGGGCCTCGTTGCTTTGGCCGCGGTATATCATGTGGGTAGATGCCGCAGCAGCCCCCGCCGAAGTGCCCGCTATAACAAAGTTCTCGTTCTTATAGCGTTGCTTCAGTATCTGCAAAAACTCGGTACCGCCAAAAATAGCGGTTAGCCGTAGCTGGTCGCCGCCGCTGAACATCACTACATCCGCCTTGCGGATGCGGTCGAGGTGCTCTTTTTTAGCGGCATCTTCGCGGCTTTGTATGTGCAGTACGTTTACGTTGGTTACGTTAAGCTGGCCAAAGGCTTTTATATATTCCTTACCAACCAGTTCAGGTATCTGCGACGCGGTAGTGATAACTTCCACTACCGACGCTTCGTGTTTGGCCGATTCGGTGATGATCCTTCTTAAAATGCCCTTCTCAAAAAACTTAAGGTAATGCAGCTGCATAATATGCTCCTGGGCGCTTACATTGCTGCCCATATCGACAGCACCGCCTATAATTACTAACTTTCCTTTCGGCACACCCATATTTTATATCAATTATTACAAATTAAGATAAAATACAGCAAATACAAGAGGCTAATTTTAAAAAAACTAACCTTTTTCCACACCAAAAGTTTATTTCCATTGTTAGGTTTCTTAGATTTAAAGCAGAAATAACAAAGCGACCTCATTTAATTTATGAAAATAGAAAACATACAGGTACTGCGCGGCCCCAACATATGGAGCGTTAGCCGTAAAAAATTGATACAGATGCGGCTTGACCTGCAGGAACTGGAACACAAGCCTACCAGCAAAATAGATGGTTTTTACGAACGGCTGAAAGCAATGCTGCCTTCGCTTTACGAGCACCGCTGCTCGCCCGGCACACCCGGCGGGTTTTTTGAGCGCGTAAAAGCAGGCACCTGGATGGGCCATGTGGTAGAGCACATTGCCCTTGAGATACAAACACTGGCCGGCATGGACACCGGCTATGGCCGCACACGCGAAACTAAAACCGTAGGCGTATACAATGTAGTGTTTGCCTACATTGAAGAAAAGGTAGGCATTTTTGCTGCCGAGTCTGCCGTGCGTATTGCTGAAGCATTGATAGCCGGCAAAGAGTACGACCTGGAAACAGACATTCAGAAAATGCGCGAGATACGCGAGGATACCCGTTTGGGGCCGAGCACCGGGTCGATAGTAGATGAGGCTATTGCCCGCAACATCCCGTGGATAAGGCTAAACAATCAATCGCTGGTACAGCTGGGTTATGGTAAGAACCAGATGCGCATACGCGCCACCATGACCGAAAAAACCAGCAGTATTGCCGTTGACATAGCCGGTAATAAAGACGAAACCAAACGTTTATTACAGGAACAGGCCATCCCCGTTGCCAAAGGCATGACCATATCATCAACCGACGATGTGGATGATGTGATACGCCGCGTGGGCTTTCCGCTGGTATTTAAACCGCTGGATGGCAATCACGGCCGGGGCATCAGTATCAACATAAATAACCGCGAAGATGCTGTGGCCGCTTATGAATTTGCCGCCCGCATATCCCGCAAGGTAATTGTAGAGCGCTATATCACCGGATACGACTTTAGGGTGCTGGTAATAGATAATAAAATGGTTGCCGCCGCCCTGCGTGTGCCCGCCCATGTTAAAGGCGACGGTACATCTACCGTGCAGCAGCTGATAGAAAAAGAAAACAGCGATCCGCGCCGCGGCTACGGGCACGAAAATGTGCTTACCCTCATCTCGGTCGACCGTGACACGATGGATCTGCTGGAGAAAAAGAACTATACATTAGAAAGCGTCCCCCCGGCTGACGAGGTGGTATTTTTAAAATCGACCGCCAACTTAAGCACCGGCGGCACATCTGTTGACGTGACCGACCATGTGCACCCGCAAAATGTATTTTATGCCGAGCGGATATCCAAGATCATAGGCCTTGATATTTGCGGGATAGATATTATGGCCGAAAACCTGACCGAACCGCTTACAGTAACCGGCGGAGTAGTGCTGGAAGTGAACGCGGCACCGGGTTTCCGGATGCACGTAGCCCCAAGCGAGGGTTTGGCACGCAACGTGTCCGGCCATGTGATCGATATGCTTTACCCGCCGGGCAAATCGGCACGTATACCTATTATAGCGGTAACGGGCACCAATGGCAAAACTACCACCACCCGCCTGATAGCGCATATTGTAAAAAATAACCGCAAGCGCGTTGGCTACACTACCAGCGATGGTATCTACGTACAAAATACGCTGATGCTGAAGGGTGACACTACCGGCCCGGTTAGTACCGAATTTATTTTGAAGGACCCAACGGTAGATTTCGCCGTGCTGGAAACAGCTCGTGGGGGTATCCTGCGTTCGGGTTTGGGTTTCAGCTTCTGCGACATTGGCGTGGTAACCAATATACAGGAAGACCATTTAGGGCTTTCGGATATACACGACCTGGACGATCTGACCCGTGTAAAAGCTGTGGTGATCAACTCGGTAAAAAAAGATGGCTGGGCGGTGTTGAATGCTGATAACGAATACTGCGTGCGCATAGGCAAAAAAGCCGATTGCAACGTGGCCTACTTCAGCCGTAACGAGAATAACCCGGTTATTAAGTCGCACTGCAAAAAGGGCGGTATTGCCTGCGTTTGCGAGAACGGCTTTATCACCATTATAAAAGGCGACTGGAAGATACGCGTAGAACGAACCATATCTATCCCGCTTACTTTTGGCGGTACGGTGCCGTTCATGATTGATAACGTAATGGCGGCCACATTGGCCACTTTCCTGTGGGGATTTAAAACGGAAGATATCCGCATATCGCTGGAAACCTTTATCCCGTCGGCAGCGCAAACGCCGGGGCGTATGAATATTTTCGACTTTAAAAACTTTAAGTTTATGGTCGATTTTGCACACAACCCCGACGGCTATAGCGGCGTGAAGGAATTTTTAAAACATATTGACTCGCCGCAAAAGATCGGCCTTATATCAGGCACCGGCGACCGGCGCGACGATGACCTGCGCGAACTGGGGAGGCTTGCCGCCACCATGTTCGACCATATTGTACTGAGGCAGGAAAACCATACCCGCGGCCGTACCAAAGAGAATATCCTGGGCTTGATGGAGGAAGGTATAAAAGAAGTGAATCCCGGTATGTCGTACGAGATTATCGAATTCACCAATACCAAATCGGTAGAGTATGTAATAGGACTTGCCAAACCCGGCGCCTTCATTACTACATTAAGTGATGCGGTGGATGGGGCTATCGAGATAGTGCAGAGCTTTAGGGAGAAGGAAAGAGACAATTAGAGGAAGGAATCAAGAGTTAAGAGCCAGCAATCAAGGTGCTATTCTTATTTGCTCTGCATCCGCATTATTGCCTTTCCTCCGCGCATCATGACGCTCTTTTGCCTCACCCTGCCCTCTCCAAAGGAGAGGGTTCTTTATTTTAAGTCCTCTCCTTTGGAGAGGATTTAGGTGAGGCCAAATAAAAGTGCCATAATATCATCGTCGCCACGGTACGATACGGTTTCCAACTTTCAGTTAGCACGATCATTTCTTCTTTAGACGTACCAGCCGCAATTTGCTTTACCTTTTTCAGCGCGTTTACCGCTGCCAGGTCCCCGGCGGGGAAAATATCGGCGCGTTGAAGTACGAACATCAGGTATACATCCACCGTCCAGTTGCCAATGCCCTTTAAAGCTGTAAGCCGGCTGCGTATCTCATCATTCGGCAGGTTGGCAAAACCTTCAAGATCAATTTGGCCGTTTACTATCGCTTCGGCAAGGTAGCGCACATAGGCCGTTTTTTGGCGACTGAAGTAACAGGCGCGAAATTCATCGTCGGTTAACAGCAATACCCGCGCAGGGGTTATTTCCTGCATGCTTTCCTTCAGTTTATTTAAGGCAGATAGCGCTGAAGCCAATGACACCTGCTGCTCTAAGATAATATGCACCAGTATTTCGAAGGTGTTGGGGCGGCTCCACATGGGCGGGTAGCCGTGGGTGTTGATGACGGCGGCAAGGTCGGCATCACGGACGGCTAATTCGTCGCAGATGGTGGGGAAACTGTATGGGGTGAAGGTGTGTATCATATTAACCTCCCAAAAATAACATTATAAAGATTGTTTATTATATTTGTGTTATGAGACTCATAATTGAAGATTTTAAAAGCGAACATTATAAATTGCTTGCCGAAATGGCCAGGACTTTAAAATTCAAGGTACTTGAAGTTGAGCTTTCGGAAGATGAAGAAGATGGCTATTTGTTAGCCGCAATGGAAGAAGCAAAAGATGAACCCATACTTAGCAAAACAGAAGCTGATGAATTTGAAGCCTGGCTTAAATCAGTTAAATAATATTTATAAATTTTTCTATTTTTGTTTTAAAGAACCTCGCCAACGAGACTGGCAAAGGCTCGAATCAGAATTAACGATTTGAATAACCTTTAACCAGTGTATAATGAATGTTCAATATAAATCCTCATTTGAACGGGATGTCAAAAAAGCATCAACCGAAGCCCAAATTCATTTAAGTGAAATTATCCCAATATTAAAGTCGGCTACGAGTTTAGCTGATATACCTAATATTAAAAAATTAAAAGCTTACAAAACCGCTTATAGAATAAGAGTAACTAACTATAGGTTGGGCTTGCATTATGAAGATGGGTTGTTGATTTTAGTAAGATTCCTTCCACGAAAAACAATATACCGCTTATTTCCTTAATAGTTTTACTAATTTTTTTAGGATTTAGCATTTAGATTTCTGAATTTTACCCTATGAACAATCTGCCGCCATTAGCCGAACGTATGCGCCCCAAATCACTGGATGATTATGTGGGGCAGAAACATTTGGTGGGGCCGGGCGCGGTGTTGCGCAAGGCTATCGAGAGCGGCACGCTGCCGTCCATGCTGTTTTGGGGGCCGCCGGGGGTGGGTAAAACTACGCTGGCGTATATCATATCGCAATCGCTTTATCGTCCCTTCTTTTCGTTAAGCGCCATTAACTCCGGCGTTAAGGATGTGCGGGAGGTGATAGAAAAGGCTTCGCTGTTAAAAGAACAGGGCGAGATATTACCCATATTGTTTATTGACGAGATACACCGCTTTTCCAAATCGCAGCAGGACTCGCTGCTGGGGGCAGTGGAGCGGGGTATTGTTACGCTTATTGGAGCTACTACCGAGAACCCTTCGTTCGAGGTGATATCGGCTTTGCTGTCGCGTTGCCAGGTGTACATTTTGCAGCCACTGGTGGAGGACGATTTGGTGAACCTGTTAGAGAAGGCCAAAAAAGACGACATCGTACTCAAGGAAAAAAAGATAGATATTAAAGAACACGAGGCCCTGCTGCGCCTCAGTGGCGGCGATGCGCGCAAACTGCTAAACATATTTGAATTGCTGGTTAACGCTTTCAATAGTAAAAAAATAACCATTACCAATGATATGGTACTGGAGCATGTGCAGCAAAACATGGCTTTATATGATAAGGCCGGCGAGCAGCATTATGACATTATTTCGGCCTTTATTAAATCCATGCGCGGCAGCGACCCCAATGGCGCCGTTTACTGGCTGGCGCGCATGATAGTGGGTGGCGAGGACCCCAAGTTTATTGCCCGCCGTATGCTTATACTGGCATCGGAAGATATTGGCAATGCCAACCCTAACGCCCTATTGCTGGCGCAAAGCTGTTTTAACGCCGTAACGGTTATCGGTATGCCCGAGTCGCAGCTGATCCTGTCACAAACCGTAATTTATCTGGCTACGTCCGCAAAAAGCAATTCGGCCACTACGGCTATTGCCGAGGCTATTTCACTGGTACACCAAACCGGCGACCTCCCCGTGCCCCTGCACCTGCGCAATGCCCCTACCAAACTGATGAAGAACATCGGATACGGTAAAGATTATAAATATGCCCACAGCTACGAAGGCAATTTTACCGACCTCGACTTTTTACCCGATGCCATCAAGGGAAAAAAGATATACCAGCCCGGCAATAACCCCAAAGAACACGAGGTGAAAGAAAAGCTGAAAAAGTTGTGGGGCGACAGGTATAAGTATTAAACCCCCTTACCCCCTGAAGGGGGAACTTTTGATATTGGATTTTGGATTTTCAAACCTTTTGCTCGTCTGCGATGAGCAAAAGTTACACTTCCTGACTTCTCATACAAAATTCGAAATTGAAAATCCGAAATAAAGAATTATCTTCCCGTAATATTAACTGACCCATGCTGCATAAAGACCTCAAAAAAGAATTCCAGGTAGAGCGGATCGCTTTTTTCAGCGATGCTGTATTTGCTATCGCCATTACCCTGCTCATTATCGAAGTAAAAGTGCCCGAAATTCATGGCGAACACATGAGCTCGGAAGCTATCCGTGAGGCGCTTTTTCAGCTGATCCCTAAATTTATTGGCTTTTTAGTAGGCTTTTTTGTTATCGGCCTGTATTGGGTAAACCACCATCAGTTATTTAAACATGTGGTGCATTATAACAGTAAGCTGGTTTGGGCCAATCTCTTCCTGCTGTTCTCCATCGTTATTATGCCCTTCAGTTCGGCATTGTACAGCGAGTATATATTCAGCATTATTCCTTTAGGCATTTATGTTATCAATGTTTCCTTAACAGGTTTGATGCACGCGCGGCTTTGGTTTATAGTAGGCAATCCTAAAAATAAATTAAGCATAGGGCTGGAGAATGTACACCTGGTAAATTACTATAAAACCCGCGCGCTGGTAGGCCCATTGGTGTTTTTATTTGCATTTGCTATGGGTTTTATATGGATACCCGGCGCTTATATGAGCCCTTGTTTAATTTTTGTTTGTATGGTAATTATAAAAAAATACTACCACAAACACCACCCCGAAATATTTAACAAGCATGTGTAACATTATCTTTGCCGACGTATCTCATATAAAAACCGACCAACATACATGATAGCTACTTTTATTGATCATGAACTGAAAGCGTTTTGGCGCTCAAAAAATACCGGAAAAAGCATTGCCATAAAAGTGGTGATGTGGATACTCATTTTATATTTCCTGCTAAATGCCCTTTTCCTGGGTATCTTTCTCGATAAGATACTGGAAGAAGTGTTCGCGAAAGATGATGTGCTGGTATCATTCTGCGGTATACTGCTTCTCTATTTCTTTTTCGACTTGCTGATGCGTATGCAATTACAGGAACTGCCTACCCTGCGGGTGCAACCCTACCTGCACCTGGCTATACACCGCAACACTTTAGTAAAATATTTGGCAGCCACATCGCTGCTTTCCATATTTAACATTTGGCCATTTATTTTTTTCCTGCCATTTATTTTTAAAGTTGTCGCAGCGGATAGCGGCATGGCGGCAACTGCGTTCATAGTGGCGATAATAGGCTTAACGATGTTTAATAACTACCTCGCCCTTTACATTAAACGCAGGTCCAACCTTAACGGCTGGGTATTTTTAGCGTTTGCCGCGTTTTTAGTGTTGATCAATATGGGCGATTTTATGTGGCACCTGTACTCTATTCGTGCCATTTCCTATTCCTTTTTCGGGCCAATGGTAACCAAACCTTATTTGGCTTTGATACCCGTGGCAATGGGCGCAGGGATATATTACCTCAACTTCATCTACCTTAAGGAAAATCTTTATCTCGAAGACCTGGGTTCGGGCAAAGTATCAGCCTATAAAAACAGTACCGAATACCCTCTGCTGAACAGGTTTGGCAAGGTCGGCGATTTGGTAGCGAACGAGATAAAGCTGATACTGCGCAACAAACGTTCGCGCTCGGCATTAATAATGGGCTTATTTTTTATGCTTTACGGTTTGATATTTTACCTTAACCCCAAAATGTATGGCGAATGGTCGAAGATCTTCGTCGGGATGTTTATGACGGGGATATTCATCATTAATTACGGGCAATTTATGTTTAGCTGGCAGGCCTCGCATTTTGACGGCATATTGGTGAGTAAGGTAAAGTTTGCAGATTTTATAAAGGCTAAATACCTGCTGTTTACCGCGGTATCAACCGTGGCCTTCCTGTTAACTATACCGTATGTATATTTTGGGTGGCGGGTGCTGCTCATCCATTTTATCATGTACATCTGGAACCTGGGCGTTAATACAACCATCATATTGTTTTTTGCCAACCGCAACCATCGCCGCATCGACCTGTCAAAAGGGGCATCCTTTAACTGGGAAGGCGTAGGCGCTACGCAGTTCCTGATCACCCTGCCGTTACTGTTAACACCGTTTGTAATTTATATGCCGTGCAAATTATTGGGACATGCAGATATTGGCCTGGCCCTTTTAGCAGCAACGGGCGTCATCTGTATTTTGCTGCGCCCCTGGTTTATCAAAAAACTGGAAGAAGACTTTAACACTAAAAAATTCAGCCTCGCCGAAGGCTTCAGAAACAAATAGTTATGATAGAGATAAAAGATATTACCAAAGTGTACGCCGGCAAAACGGTGGTTAATGTGCCGTACCTGGAAATAAGAAAAGGCGAAACCATTGGCCTTGTGGGCAATAACGGCGCGGGCAAAACCACGCTTTTCCGCATGATACTGGACCTGATACGCCCCGAGAAAGGCGAGATACTATCCAAAGGCGAAGTAGTGGCCGGGCATGAGCACTGGAAAGATTATACCGCGTCCTTCCTTGATGAAGGCTTTTTGATTGATTACCTGACACCCGAAGAATACCTGTATTTCATTGGCGGGCTGCACGGGCAAAACAAAGCGCACATTGACGAGTATTTAACTACCCTGACCGATTTTTTTAACGGCGAGATATTACAGCGCGGTAAATACATCCGCGACCTGTCAAAAGGCAACCAGTGTAAAGTAGGCATTGCCGCCTGCCTGCTGCAAAAACCCGAACTATTGATGCTGGATGAGCCCTTCGCCAACATAGACCCAAGTACACAGATACGCCTGAAAAAACTACTGAAGGAACTGAATAAAGAGCAGGGCACCACCAGCATCGTATCCAGCCATGACCTTAACCACATTACCGATGTAAGCGACCGTATTATCCTGATGGAAAAGGGCGTTATCATTAAGGATATAGCCACCAGCTCGTCCACACTGGCTGAGCTGGAAGATTATTTTGCTGTGGGACAAACTTCGTAACTTGACATGTATTGCATTAAAAAAGCAACCGTAAGCGATGTAGAAACCATACGGCAATTAGCCGGCGAAATATGGTGGGATTGCTACCCGGCTATATTGGAAACGGAACAGATCACCTACATGCTGGCGGAAATCTACTCGGCAGAAAAGATCACCGAACAAATATGGAACGGCACCCAAACTTACCTGTTATTAGTAGAGGATGTGCAGCCCGTTGCCTTCGCCGCATTCTCGCCCCGCGAGGAAAACCCGGATATTTACAAACTGCACAAACTATACTGCCTGCCCGGCAAACAGGGTAAAGGCTACGGCAAAGCCCTGCTTAGCGCGGTTATTGAAAACGTAAAAGAAGCCGGGAAAGATATACTGGAACTAAATGTGAATAAGTATAACAAAGCCAAAGCAGTATATGAAAAAGCCGGCTTCAAAGTTATTTACGAAGAGGATATCCCCATAGGGCCGTATTTTATGAATGATTTTGTAATGCGGAAATCACCCCTCCTAAATCCTCCCCGGTAGGGAGGACTTTAAAA
>JBDSIC010000467.1:0-6079 GCA_039918195.1 Mucilaginibacter sp. | reverse complement strand
ATGCTGCCGAAACTTCTATTAATGTTTTAAAACTACCCTGCGCCTTGTTATTCAATAGCGACTGCTCTGCTTCATAGTAACTATCAGCAAAGCTTTTACCGGGTGTAATTGTTTTTATAGCCAATGCCGCGTTGCATAATACCACGCTGTTTTGGGCAGCCGTGCCTTCGCCCTTAAGTACTTTGGTAAATATGGCTGCTGATTCAGCTACCGTTTCGCCGCCGGTTATTTCATCAGCCTTTAACGGCGTAAAGCCAAGCGCCTCAATACTGTTTATCTTTTCGCCTTCGGCAGAAAAAGTTTTGAAATTACCTGTTAGCGATACCTCGTCGTAACCATCCAGCGCGTTAACAATGGTATATTTTACGGTCGATTTTTGGTACAGGTAAGCATATACCCGCGCCAATTCTAAATTAAATACACCTACAAGCTGGTTTTGCGGCTTCGCCGGGTTAACCAACGGGCCTAACATGTTAAAGAATGTTTTCACCCCTAACTCGCGGCGTATAGGTGCCACGGTCTTCATGGCCGGGTGAAACAACGGCGCGTGTAAAAAGCAGATATTAGCTTTGTCTACGCTTACTTTCAGCTTATCCATATCATTGGTAAACTGGTAACCTAAATACTCCATCACATTGGATGAGCCGCAACCTGATGACACACCATAATTGCCATGCTTTGCCACCTTATACCCAGCCCCGGCTACCACGAATGATGCCAGTGTAGATATATTGAACGTATCCTTACCATCGCCGCCGGTACCGCAGAGGTCTATCAGTGTGTCAGCCTCTATATGCACTGGCAGGCAAAGCTCCAGCATCGCATCGCGGAAGCCTTCCAGTTCGGTTACCGTAATGCTGCGCATACAGTAAGCCGTCATAAACGCCGCCATTTGTGATGCGTTGTATTTGCCCTGTGCAATGTCGGTCAGTATTTGCTTCGACTGCTCGCGGCTAAATGTTTTGTGCTCGAATAAATGATTTAATATCTGCTTCATGGGTTATAAAAAAAGGGCTGCCTTTTGGCAACCCTTCTGAATATTATTTATAAAAAACAAAAACGGAATTGCCTTACGATTACTCGTTAAGCCACCACCAGTTGTTGTTTATCGCGTTCATTTTCATTGTGTGCACAAATATGGAAATATTTTTCCTAAAAGCAAGCGGAATGATAAATTCAATTCGTGCGCAAACAAGCATCCGGCTAAAAAGCTTAACGGCCTGTTAACAAAACAAAAAAATAATTTTCCTGATATTTACAAAATGACAACCAGACGAAATTTTATAACACAAACCATCACCGGTGCTGCTGCCTTTGCCGCCTTACCTGCAATTGACGCTTTTGCCATAGATGCTAATCCAAATGAAGTGCCGCTTTTGCGTTTCGCGCTGATGTCTGATCTGCATTACGGCCAACCGGGTACCAAAGGTAAAGAGGATCTGGGTAACATGATAAATTGGCTTAACGACAATCACGCCAAAGATAATTATGATTTTGTGATAGTGAACGGTGACCTGGTGCACGACCAGCCCGAACTTTTATCCGAAGTCAAATCTGAGTATTTCGACAAACTGAAATGTCCCCACTATGCTGTTCCCGGCAACCACGACCATGCGGATGCAGCATTATGGAAAAAGGTTTTTGGCTACGAAGACAACTTTGTGATCGAAAAACGCGGTGTAGGACTGGTATTCGGCAACACCACTGATGTAACAGGAGGTGTTATTGGTCCCGATATTTCATTTTTGAAACGGTCGCTTGATGCTTTTGCTGATAAGAAGGTGGTGTTTGTGGTGCTGCATGTGCCGCCGGCGCGAACCGAAAACTCTTCCTATGATTCGCCCGAAACGGTTAAACTCCTAAACAGCTATCCTAACGTAAAAGCTGTTTTCTGCGGGCACGACCATCAGCAAGACGGTCAGAAGCAAATGGGCAACATTCCCTGCTTTTTCGATTCGCATGTTGGTGGAAATTGGGGTACGGATTATAGAGGTTACCGGGAAGTGAGCGTTTGGTTTAATTTAAGCATTACTACCACACAAGTAAATCCGGGATTAAGCCCATTTATCAATTCCCAGAAGCTGAATGCGCCCGGCAAATAGTTCATTGGCTTCGTTATTCTCAATTATAGCGGGGCATGAAGGGTTTATTTAAACAATGAATCCTTCTCCTTAGATATAACATTGTAAACCAGCTTATCTACCAAGGCAGGTAAAAACTTGTTGAGTAGCACGGTTAGTTTGCCCTGCCCGGTCATTACCAGTGTACGGGCGCGTTTTTCAACACCGTCGGCTATTAGTTTGGCTACCTCTTCCGAGGTCATCATTTTATCTTCGTTGAGGTTACTTTCGCCCTGCTGGTTGCCATCTTTGTTTAGTGCTGTGTTGCGGATATTTGAGGATGTGAAACCCGGCATTGCGGTTAACACATGCACACCAGTTTTTAAATTCTCTATCCTCAATACTTCCAAAAAACCATTCATAGCAAATTTTGAGGCAGAATAGCCCGAACGGCCCGGCAAACCTTTATAACCCGCTACTGATGATACGCCGACAATGCTGCCTTTTGTTTTCAAAACTTCGGGCATCGCATATTTGGTACAGTAAACAGTGCCCCAAAAGTTTACGTCCATCATCTTTTTTAAAACACTCAGCTCTACATCTTTAAACAGTGCCCGCATACTGATACCGGCATTGTTTACCAGCACATCTATCTTGCCGAAGGTAATAAGCGCTTGTTTTACCAAGTGTTTACAATCATCCTCAACAGACACATCGCTGGCTACCGCTACTGCTTTTATATTATACTGTTTTTCAAGCGATTGCGCTATCTCGCATAAAGTAACATATTGCCTTGCGGCTAATACGAGGTTCGCCCCCCGCGAAGCAAATTCTGTAGCTAAAGCTTTGCCTATGCCTGATGAGGCGCCTGTGATAATAATGATTTTACCTTTCAACTTCATATTGCGGGGTATACATGCGCGGTATGCCCCCTATGTTTATTTTGGGGACGTCGAACAGGTATTTCGCGACGAAGATAATCATAGCGCCATAAAAATACCTGATGTAGCTCCAGCTAAATTTTGGTACCTGCGGCACATTAAAGTTGATGATATATGTTTTTGGGAAATAGTAGTTCTTAAATCCTTCCATTTTTAGACGGAACGATAGGTCGATGTCGTAACCATACATGAAGAAACGCTCGTCCAATAAGCCAACTGTATTTAATGCCGACTTGCGCAATAACATACAAGCAGCGTTAAGCACGTCAACCTCGGCCATTTCAAACTCCTCAGTCCAGTCTTCGTGTCTCCATTTAGATAGGTGAGATTTAGGGAAATATTGGGCCATGGCAGTCCATTTCAACAATGATGACCAGGCTTTGTTAATGCCGTATTTTGACGACACGATAAAATGCCCCTGCGGACTTACCATGCGTACGCTGGCACCGCCGGCCAATTGATGCGAATCCATGAAATAAATTAATTTGTCGAGCGCGTCATTCTTTATCAAAGTATCGGGGTTGACCAGAAAAACATACTCACCACGAGACACATTGATGCCCTGGTTGTACGCTTTTGCCACACCTTCGTTTTTACGGTTTTGGATAATACGTACTTCCGGAAAATTCTCGTGAAGCATGATAAACGAACTATCGGTAGAAGCGTTATCTATTACAATTACTTCATAATCAATGGTATTACATGATTTAATTAAAGAATTAATTGCTTGTTTCAACCACATAGTCATGTTGTGGTTAACCATAATAATCGACAGCTTCATATCCTACCTGTTAAGTGAATTCTCGTAAGGAACACGTGTAGTGATGGAACGCCCGAGGGTTATCTCATCCACGTACTCTAATTCACCCCCAAAGGCTATGCCACGGGCTATGGTTGATATGGTTATGTTGAAATGTTTTATGCGTTTGTTAAGATAGAAGATGGTAGTATCGCCCTCCATGGTAGCGCTTAGTGCGAAGATGATCTCTTTGGTTTCGTCACTGCTAAGCCGTTCCACTAAAGTATCCACCTCCAGGTCCGAAGGCCCGATGCCGTCCATGGGCGAAATAAGTCCGCCTAAAACATGGTAAACGCCATTGTATTGGTTGGTATTTTCAATGGCCATTACATCTCGCGTATCCTCTACCACGCAAACCAGGCTTTTATCGCGCTTATGCGACGCGCATATCTCGCATACAGGCTGGTCGGAAATATTGTGGCAGATGCTGCAAAACTGTATCTCGTTACGCAGTTTACTGATGGTATGGCTAAACTTCTCTACTTCCTGCTTGTCCTGGGTAAGTAAATGCAGCACCAGGCGTAAAGCCGTTTTTTGCCCTACTCCCGGCAGCTTGGCAAACTCCGCAACCGCATCCTCCAGTAACTTCGACGAAAAGTTCATAGTGCGAAGATATTGAATTAGTCCGGAAGTCGGAAAGACGGGAAGTCTGAAAGATTTTAGTCATGTTTAGCTTAAACATCAAAAAACTTTCCGACTTTCGAAAATAAACTTCCGGACTTTGGAACTTACCGACTTCCGGACTTAAAAATAAAATCCTATGTCTCCCGGAATACTGCTCACCTTCATCATCGGTTACTTTTTAGTGTTGATATCCATCTCGTGGCTTACCTCACGCAAATCATCTGATAATGATACTTTTTTTGTGGCCAACCGCAACAGTAAATGGTATTTGGTTGCATTTGGGATGATAGGGACAGCGCTTAGCGGTGTAACTTTTATTTCAGTACCGGGCAAGGTAGGTTCACCGGGAGGGGATGAATTTGCTTATTTCCAGTTCGTTTTGGGTAACGCTGCGGGATTTATTATTATAGCAACAGTGCTGCTGCCCTTGTACTACCGGCTCAAGTTAACATCAATATACAGCTACATAGAAGGTGCACTGGGTACCTGGAGTTATAAAACCGCTGCTGGGATATTTTTGATAAGCCGCACCATTGGCTCCGCATTCAGGCTGTATTTGGTGGTGATAGTATTGCAGCGGTTTATATTTGACAGCTACGGTGTACCCTTTGCAGTTACCGTACTGATATGCCTGGTGCTGATATGGTCGTACACGTTTAAGGGCGGGCTTAAAACCATTATTATTACCGATAGCCTGCAAACCCTGTTCCTGGTATCATCGGTGTTCCTGTCTATCTACTTCATTTGCGATAGCTTAAATATGAACATTTTCCAGGCGGCGGAGGCTATCAAAAACAGCAGCTACTCCAAAATATTTTTCTTTGACGATTTCACCACCAGCAGGTTCCATTTCAGCAAAGCTTTTTTAGGCGGGTTGTTCATTACCGTTGCCATGACGGGGCTTGACCAGGACCTGATGCAAAAAAACCTCAGCCTTAAAAACATCCGCGAAGCGAAAAAGAACATGTTCAGCTTTACTGCTGTATTTGTGGTTATTAATATCTTCTTTTTAAGCGTGGGCGCATTACTGTACATCTATGCAGCACGCTATGGGGTAACCGTTGAAAAAACCGATTACCTGTACCCTACCATCGCGCTGAAATACCTGGGCATTTTACCCGCTATTGTATTTATGCTGGGCTTAACCGCCGCCACCTTTGCCACAACGGATTCGGCTTTAACAGCGCTAACTACCTCTTTTTGTGTTGATTTCCTAAATTTTAATAAGTCTGCGGATGTTAATAGCAAAAAAATGGTGACTACACGCCATTATGTACATGTGGCCTTTTCTGGCCTGATGTTTTTAACCATAATCATATTCAATTCAATTAATGATGATGCGGTGGTGAGCGCTATATTCAAAGTGGCATCGTATACCTACGGGCCGCTTATCGGCTTATATTCGTTCGGCTTGTTCATGAGCGGCAGGCAGGTGAATGATAAGCTGACGCCCTTTATTTGTTTGGTATCGCCTGCTATTTGTTATTACTTAAGCTCGCACTCCACAGAGCTGCTTGGCGGCTATGTTTTTGATAACGAACTTATCATTGTGAACGGCTTAATTACCTTTACCGGGCTGCTGCTGGCATCAAAGGCTAAAACCAAAGTGCCGGCATTATAGTTAACCTTAAAACTATTTTAAATATATGACCGGT
>JBDSIC010000466.1:0-4559 GCA_039918195.1 Mucilaginibacter sp. | reverse complement strand
TTCCTGTATTTCTGCAGATTCGCCTTCCACCATGTTGATGTCGTGCTCGCTGCCGGCTACAATAAACTCTAAAGTTGCATTAGCTAATTGGCTAACCGTTGGGTTAATGACCAATTGGCCGTCAACTTTAGCTACACGTACTTCAGATATTGGTCCGTTAAAAGGTATATCAGAAACTGATAAGGCTGCTGATGCTGCCAAACCGGCAAGTGCATCGGGCATAATATCTTTATCAGCAGATATTAAAGTGATCATCACTTGTGTATCAGCATGATAATCTTCAGGGAATAATGGGCGCAAAGCGCGGTCAACCAAACGCGAAATTAAAACTTCGTAGTCTGATAAACGTGCCTCGCGGCGTAAAAACCCACCGGGGATACGGCCTGTGGCGGCGTATTTTTCCTGGTAGTCAACAGAAAGCGGTAAAAAATCAACACCTTCTTTTGCTTCTTTTGATGATACTACTGTAGCTAATAACATGGTATCACCTTGTTTTATTACTACAGAGCCATCTGCTTGTTTGGCCAGTTTCCCGGTTTCGATCTCAATGGTGCGGCCGTCACCTAAATCAATAACCTTTTTAATTGCGTTGTAACTCATCTTTTTTTGTTTGTGATGCGCTTTTCATCTTCGGGAGCGCACCGGATTTTTATGTGGGTAAATATTGTTTCAAAAGTAAAAAAGCCATCTCCTTATATAGTTGAGACGGCTTTTAAAAAAGTTTTAGTACATATTACTTGATGATATCCCTTAGCTGTAAAGCCTTGATGATAGCACGGTACCTTGCAATATCTTTTTTGAACAGGTATGCCAGCAATGCGCGGCGTTTACCTACTAATTTTTGAAGTGACAGTTGAGTTGAAAAATCGTGTTTGTTCTTTTTCAGGTGACCTGTTAAATGAGCAATACGGTAAGTGAATAATGCAACCTGTCCTTCGGCTGTTCCGGTATCAGCAGCGCCTTTACCATGTTTTGCGAAAATCTCTTGTTTCGCTTCGGTACTTAAATACATTACTTGAATAATATTAAAGCTGTTAAATAATTTTGTTAATTGTGGGTGCAAAGATAAGTTTATTACTTGTATTGTGCAAGGGTTATAATGAATTAGTGATTGAGTGAATTAGTGATTAATTGATTGGTATGTTCCCCTATTGGTTTCGGTTTATACCTGAAGCCAGGTAATGTCGGAATCACAGATTACTTTGATTTATGGATTACCCTGATTCCTTTCTGTGAAATCAACGGGATCAAAGGAATCTGCGATTCAGACGGGTTAAATACTCAAAACATTTTACCAACTTTAACAATTCAATAAACATCCCTATGTCCATGTATAAAACCTTTGAAACCGAACTGCGCGTACGCCCAGACGATATAGACATGTACCAGCATGTGCATAACAGCAAATACTTTGATTATGTAATGGCCGCACGGTATGAGCAGATGGACACCGGTTATGGCATGTCAATGGAATCGTTTATGCAGCGGGGGTTTGGCTGGCTGGTGCGCACCGCTCATGTGGACTATAAGCGGACACTTATCATGGGCGATTACTTTATTGTAAAAACAGGTATCGACACCATCAACTCAAAAAAATGCCGTGTGCACTTCACCATCACCATAAAAACAAGCGGCAAAGTAAGCTGCGACGGCTGGTTTGACTTTGTACTGATAGATATGAAAACCGGTAAAGGCGTTGAGATACCGGAGGAAGTGCTTAACCATTATACGTTGTGAAATATAAAACGCGAATAATATCGAACACCGAATGTTGAATATCCAATGATAAATTGATCCAGCATTAGTGCCTGGTATTTAATGATACTCCTCTGACACCCACAACCGGTTATTTAATATTTAATATACGCTTCATACTTATTTTCAGTAATTTAAGCCTCGCATTAACTTATTAAACCCTCAAAAAAAAATGAAAAAACTGATCATTCTGGCCCTTGTGGCCTTCTCCACCACCAGCTTTGCCCAGTCTGTTAAAAACGGAACCATTTACAAAGCGCACCCTTACATTACTAAAGTGAATGAAATGATAACCGCGTATGTTAAATATGATACGGTTGCCATGGCGGTATCTTATGCAGATACGGTGAAGTTTTATGATTCACCCGACCCCAAACCCTATAATCTTGCACAGGCAAAACTAAACTGGCGCAATATACATGATGAATGGGAGCAAATTGCCATCACTCCACGCGGCTACCCTGACGGATTGGAATATACAAGCGAAGGTTTCGTCGTACAATCATGGTGGACTGTTACAGCCGTAAATAGGAAAACAAAAAAGAAAGCCACTTTTGAACAGGCTGTATTTGACACTTTTAATAAAGCCGGAAAAATAGTGCTGGAACTAAATTACTATGATACATCATCGCTAATGGAGGCTATGAAGCCGTAAGTTTCTCGTATAAATAAGAAAGCCACTCCTCTTCGAGCGGCTCTCTTATTATCCGTCATCCCGAACTTGTTTCGGGATCTCATGGACAGTTAGTGAAGCTTGGCATGTGAGATGCTGAAAGAAGTTCAGCATGACGGTTAGAGTTGAGAAATACGTTGAAAAGCAGATTAAATCAACCACTCACCTAATCAACTCAATCAAACTATCTACCCTTCAATCAGCATCCCATAAAACTCACCCAGATCCATACCCATAGCGCGCACCTGCTGCGGTATCAGGCTGTTTGCTGATTGGCCTGGCGTGGTGTTTACTTCGATGAAATAAAAATCATTGGTGCCATCCAGCAAAATAAAGTCAATGCGCACCATGCCGCGACAATTCAGGCGGATATATATCTCCGTAAGTATGTCACCTATTTGTTTAGCCTTATCAGCCGGAATATCAGCAGGGGTAATTTCTTCGGATACGCCGGGGGTATATTTGGCCTCGTAATCAAAAAAGTCCTTCGAGCTGATAATTTCGGTAGCCGGCAGCACAGTTATTTTGCCATGCAGGCGTGCTATGCCCCGGCTAAATTCGCGGCCCTGTATAAATTCTTCTACCAGCACCTGCTCGTCCTCGTGGAAGGCTTTTTCCAGCGCTTCGGGCAAAGCAGCTACATTATATACCTTGCTCATACCTACGCTGCTGCCACCATTATTGGGCTTAACAAATAATGGGAATTTTAACGTTGACGCAATGGTCGCCACATCATGCGCATCGGTTTTAAACAGCTTTATAGACCGTGCCATGTGCAGGTTGTGTATATCATGCACAATGGCTTTGGTATAAGCCTTATTCATGGTTATGGCTGATGTTGTTGCATCGCAGGTATTGTAGGGTATGCCAATCATATCAAAGTAGCCCTGTAGTTTACCGTCTTCGCCCGGCGTGCCGTGTACAGTAATAAAAGCGAAGTCAAATTTTATTTTTTCGCCCTTTACAGTTATGCTGAAATCATTTTTATCAACGTCAACCGTCCCGTCGGCAGTTTCGTGCAGCCAGCGGTTTTTGTCGAGCAAAATGGTGTACACCTTATATTTGCCGGCATTAAGGCTGGCGGCTATATTTTTAGCGCTGTTTATCGATACTTCAAATTCGCCGGAGTAACCGCCGGCAAGCAGTGCAATGTTTTTAGTTGTCATACGTTTCAAATATAGTTCTTTCGCGAGAAGTCCGGAAGCTTTTAGTCCGGAAGTCCGAAAGATGATTATAACAGTTCGGAACTCGGAAGTCGGAAAGATAATTTATGTATGTGAGATTTTATTGCAACGTCTTCCTGACTTTCGGACTTCCCGACTTTCGGACTTAAAAAACCAAAAATTAAAAATTTTCCCCTATGTTTGATAGCTGATAGCTTTACCCCTGTATATTAAAGATGAGTAAATTCTGGGCTTACTTAAAAACCTCTTCATTCCGTAATACTATCCTGCTGGCGGCAGCCTCTGTTTTCGCTGTCGTGATGATCGCATTTTTTAGCCTGAGTTACTATACCCGGCACGGTTCGGGCATACCTGTTCCGGCCCTTAAAGGCCAGGATATAGCCAAGGCCATCAGCATGCTCGAAGAGCAGGGCTTTAGTTACCAGGTAGATTCGGTTTATATAGCTGACCAGCTGCCCGGTACCGTGATTGAGCAGGACCCCGACGCAGGCACCAATGTAAAAGAGAACCGGGTAATATACCTTACCATGGTTACACAACTGGCGCCAACCGTAGCCCTGCCTGACCTGGAACAAAATAATTACCGCGAAGCATTGGCCACGCTGGCCAACTACGGCCTTAAATTAGGCGATACCGTTTACCGGTCGGATATTGCCCGTGACCGCGTGCTTGAAGTACGGCTGGGCGGGCGTGTGTTAACCGCCGGCACAAAAATACCAAAAGGCTCATTTTTAGACCTCGTACTGGGCGATGGCGCGGGTGCCAGCGAAGTGGACATTCCCGACCTGGTGAACCAGGACCTGGATGCCGCGCGTTTTGCCATACGCGGCGCCGGGCTGGCATTAGGCTCGGTTACCTATGAGGGTGAAATAACCGATTCGTCAAGCGTGGTGGTGATCTCACAAATGCCCATGCGTACAGACTCGACCAGTAAAACAAGCATAGGT
>JBDSIC010000465.1:0-7038 GCA_039918195.1 Mucilaginibacter sp. | reverse complement strand
ACTCTACTTCGCATCCGACTTTCACCTGGGCACCAACACCCACGGCAACAGCCGCGAGCGTGAGGCCCGCCTGGTGCGCTGGCTGGATAGCATTAAACATGATGCCGCCGAGATCTTTTTGATGGGCGATGTGTTCGAGTTTTGGTTTGAGTACAAAACGGTGGTGCCCAAAGGCTACATCCGTTTCCTGGGCAAACTGGCCGAACTGACTGACGCTGGCACCAAGCTCTACCTGTTCAAAGGCAACCACGATATGTGGATGTTCGACTATTTTACCAAAGAACTGGGCGCCACCATCATCGGCGACGAACTGGTTATCGAGCGTGAGGGTAAAAAGTTCTTCCTGCATCATGGTGACGGTATTGGCCCGGGCGATAAAATGTACAAAGTGCTGAAATGGGTTTTCCGCAGCAGGTTTTGCCAGTGGCTGTTTGCGCGGCTGCACCCCAATTTCGGGATGGGCATTGCCGGTGCATGGTCGGAGAAAAGCCGCGATACACACACCAAAAACCCGCAAATTAAAAACGGCCAGCACGAGTGGCTGCCTGCCTTCAGCAAAACAATGCTGCAAACTACGCATTACGACTATTTTATATACGGCCACCACCACTTCCCGCTGGCAATTGAACTGGCCCCGAACAGTCTTTACATTAACCTGGGCGAGTGGTTTAACTACAACAGCTATGCTGTATTTGACGGCCACCACCTGAAGCTGGAATATTTTGAGAAACCCGCGGAGCATTAGCTACCGTATGTTTACTTTCGCCTGAAAAACATTACCCCGAAAAACCGTATTTTTGTGCACTTTTTGGCAGCCCTGTTACCGCCGCCATTTATTATAATTATTTATGTTAGAGAAATTAGAACTTATAAACCAACGCTGGAAAGATGTTGAAGCCGAGCTGAGCAGCCCCGATGCTATGGCCGACATGAAGCGCTTTGCCCAGCTGAACAAAGAATATAAGGACCTTGCCAAAATTGTTGACGAGTATAACATCTACCGCAACATTATGAGCAATATAGATAGCAACAAAAAAATACTGGCTACTGAAAAGGACCAGGAGTTCCGCGAAATGGCTAAGGAAGAACTGGATGGCCTGCTTACACAGCAGGACGAAATGGAAGAGAAGATACGCCTGATGCTTATCCCTAAGGATCCTGAGGACTCGAAGAACGCCCTGGTTGAGATACGCGGCGGCACCGGTGGCGATGAAGCGGCAATTTTTGCCGGCGACCTTTACCGCATGTACATGCGCTACTGTGAAAAACGCGGCTGGAAAACCGAACTGGCCGACTACACCGAAGGCACATCCGGCGGCTACAAAGAAATTGTGTTTAACGTAATGGCCGAGGATGCTTACGGTAACTTCAAATACGAATCTGGCGTACACCGGGTACAACGCGTACCGGATACCGAAACACAAGGCCGTGTACACACATCTGCCGCATCAGTAGTGGTATTACCCGAGGTTGATGAGTTTGACATAGATTTGCAGGTAAGTGATATCCGTAAGGATCTTTTCTGTGCATCGGGGCCTGGTGGCCAATCGGTGAATACAACCTATTCGGCTGTGCGATTAACCCACATCCCTACCGGTATTGTTGCCCAGTGCCAGGACCAGAAATCGCAATTAAAGAACTACGACAAGGCCTTACAGGTACTGCGCTCGCGCGTTTACGAAATGGAGTTGCAAAAGCACCTGGAAATAACCTCTAAAAAGCGCAAGACCATGGTGTCTACCGGTGATAGGTCGGCCAAGGTACGTACCTACAATTACCCGCAGGGGCGACTTACCGAGCACCGCATCGGCCTAACCATATACAACCTGCCCGGCGTAATGAACGGCGACCTGCAGGATATTATGGAAGCCCTGCAATTTGCCGAGAATGCCGAGAAGCTGAAGGAAGGTACTGTGGCGTAAAGAGCCTCACCTTGCCCTCTCCAAAGGAGAGGGTTTTTAATTCTTATCATCTTAATGTACTTTTTAAGTCTCCCATATCGGGGGAGACTTAGAGGGGCCGGGTTTTCATTTTAATTTCATTAACCTCTACTACTTTAGTTTCCGGATAATGGTGTTTTTTACGTTGTGATAGATTTTTCACAACAGCACACCACAGAATTTTTAAGTAACATCTTAAGCGATCTGTTATGCTGGCAATTAAAAGCTTGATTAATAATAATGTAACCGTGTACAGGCATTCAGTTATGCTGATGGGCGACCGGTTCGAGATAAGTGTAGTTGGAGATAACCCGGCCTGGGCCACACAACGCATTAACGACGCTATAAAAGAAATAAACCGCGTTGATAAACTGCTAAGCACTTTTGGTAACGACAGCAGCATCAACCAGGTAAACCGCAACGCCGGCATCAAACCCGTTAAGGTAAATGCCGAGTTATTCAGGCTTATTGAGCGTTCGCTGCTTATATCTGAACTTACTTACGGCACTTTTGATATTACCTACACTACTGCTGATAAAAACCTTAAAGGCATCAACTATAAAAATATTGTGCTTGACGCTGCCGCTCAAACCGTATTCTTAACGGAAGAAGGTATGCGTATAGGCTTCGCTGCAAATGGCAAGGGCTATGCCGCCGACAGGGCGAAATACGTATTGCAAATGCTTGACGTAAGTAGCGGCGTTATCAATGCAGGCGGCGACCTGCTGGCATGGGGCCTTCAGCCCGATAACGAGCCCTGGACAGTAGCTGCTGCTGATCCGGAACAAGAAAACCACCCCTATACTGATATTAACATCAGTAATATGGCTTTGGCTACTTCGGTTAACATTAACTTGGATATTGTTATTAATAATGCCGCACTTCCGGGGGCTGTACACCCTAAAACCGGGTTTGAGGTGAGCGCGATAAAAAGCGTTAGCATTTTAGGCCCTTCGGCCGAGCTTGCCGATGCGGTGGCGACACCATTAATGACCATTGGCATAAACGCGGGCATTTATCTTATCAACCAGCTTAACCAGGTGGCATGTGTTATTATCGATGATAATAACCGTGTATATACCTCTAAAGATATTGCCGTTAAACAACCGGCAGTATTTGCATAACCCACCCAACCTTTATTTACAATTATCATACAGCCTGCATAATCAAAAGTTATAATGGCCGTTATAAAACAGTTCATCCAAATGGTTTTACTGTATAATTAAACGATATTTGAAAATATTTACCCTCTCCATCTAAATGATACACCGGCTTTGTTATATTATACTGGTATTTATACTTGTGCCGTTTTTATCATTCGCAACAATTAAAAAACGGCAATTTCATTCATATTTTACTGAATATAACATAGGTTTGCCTTTTACTGTACAAACACGTGCCGATACTATTATAGTCAGGCAATCGAAAAAGCAGCGCGAAGAGGACGAAAAGAATAAGATCAAAGAAATTACCAGGGCTAAAAAGCAATCAAAGCCCGAAAAAATAACTGACGAAAACGACGAAAACAGCAAAAAACGAAGGCAGCGCCGGCCAGAAGGCATGGAACGCCCGCCCGAAATTATCCGGAGAAATGGTGGTTAATTTTCACTTGGAACGATGAAATATTTTGGCTTACTTTTTTTTACACTATTCTGCACTATTGTACATGCCGCTACAGTTGAGCCACGTCTTTTTTTAAAGGATCAGCTCCAATTAAGGGCTGACACTGATACCGTTATCCGTAAAAGGTCGGTTTCTGTGGGCGTAAGTTATGGCAACGATGCTATATTTTTTGGCCGGGTTGGCCCTATCAAATACCCCTATGTTACTACCGATGTGGTGTACAATGATAAAACAGGGCTGTTCATATACGGCACAGGCTTAAAGGTATTGGGTTATAAGCCTGTTTTTGACGAGGTAGATATCGGCGGCGGTTATTTTTACAAGTTGAGTAAAAAGTTTTCGGGTGCAATAAGCTATACCCGCTTTATTTTTAATAATGATGCGCGTATTATTAAGTCGGCATCAACAAATGATATCAACTTTAAAAATACTTACGACTGGAAACTCCTCCGCTCGAGTATAGTAATGGACTTTTTATTCGGCAAATCAAATGATTTTTTTGTTACCGCCAGTACCGGCAAGCGTTTTGAACCCAGTTGGAGTATATTCAGCAATAACGATTACCTTACCATCAATCCGTCGGTCAACGTCATATTCGGTACACAAAACTTTGTGAACAAATACTCGGAGGACCGTTTTTACACGATAAACCGGGATAAGGTATTTTCCGCAGACCAGCTTACACGCAATAACGGCAGGTTTACCGTACTTAATTATTATCTTAAGGTCCCTGTGGCCTACAATATGCCGCATTTCACACTCGAGGCTTCGTACCGTTACTCTATCCCAGTAAATGTAGAGAATGCGCTGCAAAACAGCCACGCGTCGTTTTTTAATTTAACCTTTTATTACCTGTTTTATTAAGCGTATGAATGTATTAATTATAGAGGACGAACGATCACTGGCTAAAGAGCTTGAAATATTTTTGACCAACTATAATTACATATGCGAGGTGTGTTACAACGGCCGTTCGGCATCCGAAAAAATTGCTGTTAACTTGTACGATTTTATTTTGATAGACCTCGGCCTGCCGGATTATGACGGGCTGGACCTGCTGAAAGAGGTAAAAGCCACCAACTCCGAAGCCGCGTGTATCATACTCACCGCGCGTGCCGAAGTGAATGACCGCATCACAGGGCTTGACTTGGGCGCGGATGACTACTTGCCAAAGCCCTTTTCGCTATTGGAACTGCAAAGCCGTATGCAAGCCATTACCCGCCGCAAATTTGGTTTAAAGCAAAACACAGTTGTTTTGGGCGATTTTTTGATCAACCTAACCGAGCGTACCATCATCCACAACGGCATTGTGGTTAACACAATCACCAAAAAGGAATTTGACCTGATAGCGTATATGATATTGCATAAAAACCGCACCCTTACCCGCACGCAGCTAAGCGAGCATATATGGGGAAGCGTGGTAAATGATGATTACGACTCGAACTATATTGACGCGCACATTAAAAATATCCGCAAAAAACTAAACGTATTTGCCCCGCCAAACTGGCTGGAAACCATGCGCGGCCTGGGTTATAAAATAATTGTAAACAGTTAGCACTTGAAACTCAATACTAAACTCACCCTGTTTAATACCATATCAAAACTGGTAATAGTGGTGTTGTTTGTTTTGCTGCTACCACTGCTTATTAACCGAATAAACATTGACTATACCGACAGCAAGCTGGTAAAGCAAAAAGAAAAGGTGCTGCAAATTGTGAAAACGCTGGGTATAGGCAATTACATAACCAATGGCGAAAGTTATGGCAGCTACACCCTATTAAAAGAAGAATACGTCAGTCTTGACGAGATTACGCCCGACCAGTTTTTAGATACCATACAGAACGAACGCCGCATAGTTGAGGGGGATACTATTGAATACCGCATACTCAGCCATACGTTTAAAGTAAGCGATAAAAACTACCTGCTTGAAGTAGGTAAAAGTGTTGATACTCTTGATGAAACCAGCGGCGCGCTGCAAAGTATCGCCTTCCAGGTGCTGGTGAGTATGATACTGCTCACCATATTGGCCGACCAGTTTTATTCAAGCTATGTGTTGAGGCCTTTGCGGCAGATCATTAAAACCAAGCTGGTGGGCAGCAGGTTCCCTACGTTTGGGTCGTACCGGCGGGTACGTACTACTACTGCCGATTTTCAGCAACTGGATATTAGTATTCACCGCATGATGGAAACCATTACGGATAAATTTCAGAAGGAAAGGGAGTTTATCTCGAATGCCTCGCATGAATTGATGACGCCGATATCCATACTCCAATCAAAGATTGAGAATATGTTTGACGAGGAGGATATTGCCGATGAGCTGAAAGTAAAACTGCTGGAAATGCAGAAGATACTTAACCGCTTAAAAGCCATTACCAAAACGCTGCTGCTGATATCGCAAATTGAGAACGACCAATATATTAAGGAAGATGAAATTAACCTGCAACACCTGCTGCAAGAAGTTTACGAAGAGATAAGCATCCGCATAGAGGCAAAGAACATCAACTTTAATATGCAGCTACCTACTGATACGGTATTGCAGGGCGTAAATAAATTCCTGCTGTTTAACTTGTTTTTTAACCTGGTGAATAACGCCATCAAATACAACCGCGAAGGCGGCGAGATAACGATTACACAACAGTTAGTTAATAATAACGTGGTAATAAGCATTACCGATACGGGTATTGGCATCAGTGCCGAAGAGCTGCCTTATATATTTAACCGTTTTAAAAAGTTCAAACGCTCGTTGCAGCACGATAGCTTTGGCCTGGGGCTGCCCATTGTAAAATCAATAGCCGGTTTTCACAACATGCAGGTTGAGGTAGAATCTGAGAAGGATAAGGGCAGTACATTTAAGCTGGTTATTCCGGTTGGGCTGGTGAAAAAGTGAGAATATCCGTATTTGCCATTCTGAGCGTAGTAAAGAATATTTTCGTCGATTGTTCCGCAGGAGACAAGTTGGATATACTAAAAAAATCGCTGCTTTTACCATTGCAAAATGCCTTTGTTATAACCAATATGTACTAAATATTAGCCATTTTGACAGCGACATGCGTAACGCTAAAGTCATTAAACCACCTATTAATTTCCTAAATATTAAAAAATTATAGCCATAGTATTGTAAACGGGCAATTATATATTATAAATATTATTAAACCTTTTTGGCATTGGCTTTGTCAATACACGTATATATAATTTATAACCAGATCATTTAATACAATGAAAACTTTAAAAACTAAAATAGCTACGTTCAGCATAGCTATAGCCACCCTGGGTGTTTTAGCCTCGGGATGTAATTCAATGACAAAAACACAAAAAGGCGCTGTAATTGGTGCCGGTGCCGGTGGTACTATAGGTGCATTTATTGGTAAAGCAGCAGGTAACACTGCTTTAGGCGCTGTAATTGGCGGTGCTGTTGGCGGTACAGCCGGCGCATTTATCGGCCGTAAAATGGACAGGCAGGCTGCTGAAATAAAACAAA
>JBDSIC010000464.1:0-5328 GCA_039918195.1 Mucilaginibacter sp. | reverse complement strand
GCGGGTATATTATGCCATGGCCGAGGACGGTATTTTGCCGGCCATATTTAAACGCGTGAACAGCCGCACACAGGTACAGGAATTCGGCATGACGTTTTTTGTGGCATCAGCCGTTATCGTGGTGTTTTTTGCAGGCAGTTTTAGCAAAATATTAAGCTATGTGATGTTTTTTGATACCATTGGCTTGTCGCTGGCGGCGGTAGCTATCTTTATCCTGCGGAAGAAAACAAAAGAGCTGGACGGCACGGGGATATACACCATTAAATGGTACCCCCTTGTGCCGTTGATATTTATTATCTCGTACTGGTTTGTTACCATTAACATTTTTGTAGATAACCCGTTTGCTGCCATTGTTTGCCTGGGCGCATTTGCGGTAGGACTGGCTATATACTATTTTAGCACCTATAAAAAGAAACCCGCCGCGCCGGTAAACTAACATGGACATATCCTACATTTTAAATGAACTGGGCGAAGAAAGGGAGCAATACTTTAACGCTATTGCCCCGCCGATTATCCAAACCAGTAATTTTAGCTTTAACACCGTTGCTGATATGCGGCAGGCGCTGTCAAAAGAATTTGATGCCACTGTCTATTCGCGCGGCCACAACCCTACCCTTAACATTTTACGAAAAAAACTTGCCGCCCTTGACGAGGCTGAGGAAGCGCTGGTGTTTAGCAGCGGGATGGCGTCCATCAGCATACCCATCCTATCGTTATTAAACCAGGGCGAACATGTAGTTTGTGTAGACAATCCTTACAGCTGGACGATTAAGCTTTTTAATAACCTGTTGCCAAAATTCGGCATAACCACCACGTTTATTGACGGTACAGCTATCAAAAACTTCGAGGCCGCTATAACGCCGAATACTAAGCTCATTTATTTAGAAAGCCCCAACACCTTTAGCTACGACTTGCAAGACTTGCAGGCTGTAGCCGCTTTGGCAAAAAGCAAGGGCATCATTACCATGATAGATAACAGTTACTGCTCGCCTTTATACCAGCAGCCCGTAAAATGGGGTATTGATCTGGTGGCGCAATCAGCAACTAAATATATTGGCGGGCACTCAGATATTGTGGGCGGGGTACTCACCGGCAGCACGGCACTGCTCAGCAAAATATTCGAGAACGAGTTTATGAATATAGGCGCGGCCTTGTCACCGCACTCGGCCTGGCTACTGTTGCGTGGGCTGCGTACCCTGCCGCTACGTATGCAGCGCAGCTTCGAAACCACCAAACAAATTACTGCCTGGCTACAGCAGCGGCCGGAAGTTGACAAGATTATATGGCCCTTTCACCCCGGCTTTAAACAGGCAGAACTGGCCTCGCGGCAAATGCAGGGATGTGGCGGATTATTCAGCTTTACCTTAAAGGATTCATCACATAAAAACATCGAGCGTTTTTGCAATAAGCTGCAGCATATCCTGCTGGCGGTATCATGGGGCGGGCACGAAAGCCTTATTATCCCCGGCATTGCAGGCGTACTGGAAGAAGACCACGACCCAACCAACGAACGCCACAGACTGATACGGATGTATGTCGGGTTAGAGGAGCCTGGTTATCTTATAATGGATTTGGAGCAAGCGCTGGTGTAAAACTATCCGCGCCTATGTTAATTGAATATCCCGTTCATATCCGTCAGGATGATAGGCTTTCCGTCGGTTACCACTATCGTATGTTCGTGCTGTGCCATGTAGCCTCCCTTGTCACCTATCATTGTCCAGCCGTCGCCTGTGGTTTCGGCATAGGTTGAGGTGGTTGATATAAAGGTTTCTATGGCAACTACCGAGTTTTTTTTGAACCTGCGCTGGTCATACCGGTTGCGGTAGTTAAGCAGTTCGTCGGGCTGCTCGTGCAGGCTGCGGCCTACGCCGTGGCCGCCAAGGTTTTTTATCGCCCGGTAACCCCTCTTGCGGGCCTCGGTTTCCATCAGGTGCCCAATATCTGCTATACGCACACCGCCTTTAATGTTGGCTATGGTTTTGGTTAATATTTCTTTAGACGCCTCCACCAGTTTTTGATGCCTGTTAACATCTTCACCTATCACGAACGAACCGCCATTATCAGCCCAAAAACCATCCAGTTCGGCAGACACATCGATATTGATGAGGTCGCCATTTTTTAACACCCGTTTAGCCGAGGGTATGCCATGGCAAAATTCATTATCTACACTGATGCAAGTATAACCCGGAAAACCATAGGTAAGATATGGTGCCGATTTAGCCCCAAAGTCTGCCAGTATCTTCGCCCCGTAATCATCCAATTCTTTGGTGGTGATGCCGGGCTGCGCGTATTTTGTCATTTCCCTTAGCGTATGGGCAACAGCTTCGGCAGCCTTTTGCATTCCTGCTAATTCAAATTCGGTTGTTATAGACATGTTATTTTAATAGCTAAGTACAAAAGTAAGAATCGGAATGCAATTTAATAGTCAAGATGCTTGATCCTATCTCCAAATTCTTATTTCTTAATTCTTGATTCTTACCTCTTGACTCTTATCTCATACCCATTACCTTTGTACCCTCATGACTACTTGTACCGGATTACCGTTTAATTTTTTTGAGCAGGACTTGTTATTACTACCGCAGAAGGCCATTTACTGGGAGCAACAAAAAACGCTGATAGCTGCCGATGTGCATTTGGGTAAGGTAGGGCATTTTCGCAAAGCGGGTATTGCCGTGCCCCGCGATATGGAGCAGGACGATCTGGGTATGCTGTCTGATCTTATTGAAGAATACCATCCCGAAAAAATCATTTTTTTAGGCGACCTGTTCCATAGCGATATGAATGCCGACTTTGACTGGTTTGCCATGTGGCGGCAGCGCCATGCCAAAATAGAGATCATCCTTATCCGCGGCAACCATGATATAATACACGACAGCCATTATACCGGTTTAAACGTTGCCCTGCACAATGAATTATTGGTTGGCCCTTTCCTGATGTTGCACCATCCGCTAACCGGCGCAAAACTTACCGATGCCGAAGGCTACATACTTTGCGGCCACATACATCCCGGTGTCGAACTGGTGGGCAAAGGCCGGCAACGGATTACCCTGCCCTGCTTCGCGTTTGGTAAAAAGCAGGCCATATTGCCGTCGTTTGGCAAATTTACGGGCAAGGTGGCGGTTTATAATCAGAAAACCGACAGGGTGTTTGGGGTTTTGAAGGATAAGGTGATCGCGATAGCGTGAATAAGAAGCCCCCTCTAAATCTCCCCCAAAGGGGGAGACTGTAAAAAATATATAAAGCCCCTCTCCTTTGGAGAGGGGCTGGGGTGAGGCCCCTACTTCTTCTTCTCCAAATACTCCCCTACTTCGTACGAGATGTCATCAAACAGCACATCGCGTTTTAGTATCTTCCAGTTACCATCTACAAGATAGTAACTTGGTACGCGGCTTATACCCCAGGCTTCAACATTTTTGGAATCGTTGCCTTTTAGGTCGGAGTATTGGGGCCAGTTCATCTTGTCCTCTTTAATAGCTATGAGCCACCAGTCGCGTTTCTCGTCAAGGTCTAAACTGATAACGCCGAAATCTTTTTTGTTATTTACTTCAAAAAATATCTTACTGTTTATCAGCCGGTGGTTTTCGCGGCTAACCTGGTTGCCGGCGCGCCAAAAATCTATCAGTATGATCTTCTTGTTAATGCTTTTTACGTCAAACGGCTTGCCATCGGGCGCGGTACCATAAATGCCGGGGGCTGTTTCGCCGGGGACAAGCTTAACCAGGCGGCTTAGCGCTTCTTTCAATTCCTTGCCTTCTTCGGTATTTTTCGCCTCATCGCTCAGTTTGTTAAATAAGGCATAATACCGCACCGCGTCGCTTTTGTAATCAAGGTTACGTATAAAGTGGGCTGTAATACTGCTTTGCGGGTATTTTTCAAAAAACTTTTCTACCAGGGTAGCTTCTATTTCCTTCTCTTTTATTCGCGAGGCTTTTAGTTCTTCAATCTTAGCAAGATAATCGTTGCCAGCAAGGTATTGGGCCTTGCCGCTTTTTAAAAACTGGGTTTGGTCCTTTACTTGCATTTGGATAGTTGTCATCAGTTCATCCGCCATAGTATAGTACGCCGAAAGCTCATTCTGTTTTTTTGACGAGGTGGTTATTTTAGGATATTTGGTAAGGTCCGCGCCATTTAATTCAATAGCATACTTGCCATTTTCAAGGTAAATTTCGTAAGGTATATGCGTCGCTTTGGTATCAAGCATATTGGTTACTTTTACCTGGTAGTAACCGGGATATTCAAGCAGTTCGTTTATCTTAAATTTTCCATCAAAGATGTTATCACCGTAAATGGGTTTGTTCAATACATCAAAAATACCAAACACCCCGCTTTTTATGCCTGGGGCAGTTCCTTGTATTTCAAGGCGGTCGGGTTGGTTGCAGGCGGTAAAAAGTAAAATAAGTAAAACGATATAAAGATATTTCATGTAATAAGATTATGAGGTAGCTAATATACTGCCTGTTATAATACCGGCAAATAATATTATTGCTTAGATTGTTTCTAAATAAACGATTAACGCGTAATTGTCGTAACCCTTTATGTTGTTTTAACATATATTAAATACTTTTGCTCAAATAATCTGAATATAATGAGCGAATTTAAACAAACCTTTAACTCATCGCTGGGAAAGAAGCTGATAATGGCTTTAACAGGCTTGTTTTTGTGTACTTTCCTTATCGTACACCTTAGCGGCAACCTGTCGTTATTTAAGCACGACCATGGTTATGCCTTCAATGCCTATGCCAACTTCATGACGCATTTTCCGCCGATAAGGGTTGTATCGTACCTGCTGTACCTGTCTATTATAGTACACTCGGTTTACGCTTTGATTTTAACCATCAGTAACCGCAAGGCACGCCCGGTTAGTTATGCGGCGCATAACGATTCGCCGGCGTCATGGTCGTCAAAAAACATGGGCCTGTTAGGGTCAATATTGTTGCTGTTCATCGTGATACACATGAAGGATTTTTGGTTTAAATATCACCAGGACGACTGGAGCGCGAATGGCGAATATGTTATTCCTTTTAAAGAGTATAAAACTAACCTGGTAACAGGCGAACTGGTATCAGCACGCGACCTGCCATCCGGCAAATACGAGTACGCTATATATACCGAAGGCAATATCGAGACCATGATAGCCAAAGACCTTAACCAAACGGTTGAAACGGCTTTTAAACAATGGTGGTACGTGGCATTTTATGTAATAGCGCTTGGGGCATTATCGTTCCACCTGCTGCACGGGTTTCAAAGCTCGTTCCGCACGCTGGGCTGGGTACACCGCAGGTATAATGCTATTGTTTACAATATCGGTGTATGGCTGTTCGCGGTAAT
>JBDSIC010000463.1:0-8687 GCA_039918195.1 Mucilaginibacter sp. | reverse complement strand
GTTCTTTAGCCTGTAGTGAGTAACAACAGCGCATTCCTTGGCGAAGCCTTCCACATGGCTGGCTTCTTTAGAAAAAAACGACTTTGGTATTAATAACGGAAAATAAGCATTTTCGTGCCCGGTATCTTTAAACATTTTATCAAGCACGGCCTGCATTTTTTCCCATATAGAGTACCCGTATGGTTTTATGATCATACAGCCTCGTACCGGCGAATATTCGGCCATGTCAGCTTTTATTACTAACTCGTTAAACCATTGCGAATAATCTTCGTCTTTACTAATAATGCCTTTGCTCATGTTATATTTGTGGAATAGAATTTGACCGTACAATTATTATAAAGTCACGTCAAATTTATAAATTTATAAGTTATTTGGATTCGATCTTTTACTAAACATATCAATGAAACGTAATATTACACTGGGAACCATCATTATCAGCGCGATAGCGTTGAGTTCCTGTTCTACAACTAAACTCGCATCAAGCCAAAACGCCGGCGATGATGTATACAACTCTGTTGCAAAAGCTGCCGACGCGCCCGTTTATGTGGCCCCACCGGTTTATCGCGATGAAAACGAAGATGCCGCTGAAGGCGACGGCTACGAGGATGACTACTATGCATCAGACGATGATTATTATTACTATGACGATTACGCGTCGCGTATAAACCGTTTTAATTACTACTCCCCATTTGGTTACTATGATAATCTATACTATGGCTATTCGCCGTACGGACCGGGCCTTGGTTTAGGTTACGGTGGCTATGGTGGCGGCTGGGGCCTTAATATTGGCCTTGGCTTTGGTTATGCTGGTTACGGCGGCTATGGCTTTTCGCCCTACTGGGGTTCGCCATGGGGTTATGGTTATGGTGGTTTCGGGTACGGTGGTTTAGGTTATTCGTATTGGGGAACAGGCTATGGCGGCTATCCGTACTGGGGTGTATATTCTGCATATAATAACAGCAATCCCCGCCCATACAGAGGGTCGGGAATACCCGACAGAGGTTACCGTCCGGGTATGACCTCCAGGTCAACTATGAGTAACGGACGCCCGGGCATGTCATATCCCGGCAGTAGAGTAGCGACAGGTGGTGCCGGCCGCAGGCCATCTTCAGGCTCACGTACATCAACAGGTGTTGCAAGACCGCAACGCCAGGGTGAGTCGCAAAGACCGGTATTTCAACCAAGCCGACCAACTTACAGCCCGCCATCAAACAGCGGCGGCAGCTTCGGTGGCGGCCGTTCAAGCGGCGGTGGCGGTGGCGGCCGTTCAAGTGGCGGCGGTGGCAGGGGCCGTAACTAACCTTATATTCTAAAATACATATATGAAAATTAAATATATCCTTACCGTAATTGCTACAGTAGCATTTACAAACGGCGTTTTTGCGCAATATTCGCAGGATGCCATCATTTTTTCAAATACCGATAACGGCTCTACATCAAGGGTTAAAGCATTAGGTGGTGCAGGTGTGGCTGTTGGCGGCGACTTAAGTTCCATCAATATAAACCCGGCCGGTTTAGGGTTTTTTACCAAATCTGAATTTAGTTTTACGCCTGAATTTAACAGCGGTAAAACTACTGCCAACTATTACGGTACTTCTATTAAAACTAATAAGAGTACAGGCGCATTAAGCAATGCGTCTATTGTGCTTTATACACAGTTAGCCACACCGCGCGGTGCTGATAAGACCAAAGGCTGGCTTAGTTTAAACTTTGGCGCATCTTACAGCCGTACAAGTAATTATAATTACAGCGCTAATATCCAAGGTCAGGGTGATGGTAGCGGCAGTTCGATAGCAGATTGGTATTCTGAAATGGGGCAAAATTCCAATTATGCAAGTGGTAATCAGCCTACATTTCCTGACAACAGCTTGGAAGCTTTTGGATATTTTCAGGGCTTAACAAGCAAGGGCAGCCTTGTACAGGACGGTGGTGGAAATTACTACGACATATCCCCTACAACCGCTGTAAACCCGGCACAGCAGGTAAATATTTTACGCAAAGGCGGCCAATCTCAATTTGACTTGTCAATGGGTAGCAACTATAGCAACAAGCTTTATTTAGGTTTTGGTATAGGTATCACCAGTATTAGTTATGATTACTCGAGCGTTTTTAGCGAAGGCGGTTTAATTGATGATCCTAACAACACGCAAAACCCTAACCCTGATAATGGCAAAGCTTACACTACCAATTTTATAGCAAGCCAGTCTACACGCGGAACAGGTTTTAACGCAAAATTTGGCGCTATTTACAAACCAACCAATGCTGTGCGCCTGGGCGCTACCATTACCACTCCTACCTGGTATCAAATAGATGATATTTACAGCGAGGATGTGGAAACAAAAATTGGCAGCGGCCAATTCCAAAGTGACGGCAATACCTACAATACACGTTACGAAATAAGGTCACCTTTCAAAGCATCTGCAGGCATAGCTATTTTTGCCGGCAGCCATGGCTTTATAACCGGTGATGTGGAGTATGTTGATTATGCAAGCACCAACCTGAGAAGTGACGAATACGACGTGACAGATGACAACCTGGATATTAAGTACCGCTATAAATCAACTTTAAATATACGTGCCGGCGCGGAAGCACGGATTAACAGCAACGTATTTCTACGTGGCGGCTATAGCATACAAGGCTCGCCGCAAAAAGAACTGCAATCATCTGTAAAAACAGTTAGTGGTGGTATTGGCTATCGTGTAGGCAGTTACTACATCGACGCTACCTATTCGCAATCAACAGGCAATTACTTTTACGCGCCATACCTGTTAAGCAACAACTACATTGCCAACAATAATGTTACCAACCCATATGCTGATGTTAAAAGGCAATACAATAATGTGTTTGTAACTTTTGGCTACCGTTTTTAAAGAGAAGAGTCAATAATTAAGAGCCAAGAATCAAGAAAAATAGAAGCCCGGCTATTTCCATAGCCGGGCTTCTTGGTATGATATGATATGTCTTACTCTTGATTCTTAAATCTTGACTCTTAATTCTAATTACTAGTCTTCATTAACAAAGGAGCGCAGCATCCAGGTGTTTTTTTCTTTAAACTGCATAAAGCGGTTTACCATATCGTTGGTACCATCGTCGCTTGCGGCGGCGGTTACTTCCAGTATTTCGCGTTCCATTTCGATAAGGGCGGCCATATCGGCAATAATAGCTTTAACCATGGCGGTGTCTTTTAAGCCTATGGTATTTATTTCCTTTATAGTTGATGTTTTTATGTAATCATCAAAGGTGCTGTATGGCGGTTTGCCAAGTGTTAGTATTCTTTCGGCAAGCTCATCAATAACCGTAAGTGCTTCGGTATATAATTCTTCAAATTTTATATGCAAGGTAAAAAAGTTTTGCCCTTTTATATTCCAGTGACAGCCTCGTAGCTTTTGATAGTGAATATGGTAATTGGCCAGCAGATCATTCAGGTGGTCAACAATGGGCTTTACCTTGCGTTCTTCAAGGCTTATTTCTTTTGCGTTCATAAGGATCTAAATTAAATGTGATTGATAAATACCACTATAAAGGTAATGTTTGTCAAAGCTAAAAACAGTTTACGATATAATTAGTGATATTTGTCAGCTTTATGTTAATAAAACAGCCCTATATAACTATACCATTTAACGGCGAAATATGGCGCCTGGAAATTGACGAGGCTACGGCTACGTTATTACTTGAGGTTCGCAGTGAGAGCGAAAAGCTGGTGTGCTTCGCTTCGGTTGACCTGCAAAGTGGTAAACTGAATTTTAGCGATTATACCACGCCCGAAAGATGGCTTACAGGCATGGAAACCGCACATAATGGCGTATTGCTGCTGCATCATTATCTATCAGAAAAAGGCCCTGTACACAAAGGTATCGTTGCTGTTGATGTAACAACTGCCGGGATATTATGGAGCAATTACAATTTGGCGTTCGATCATCTTTCGGTTAATGGACCGGTGGTGTACAATACCCAGCTGCTTCCTAAAAAGTTATATCTTGCTGGTATTAAAACAGGTGAAAATATCCGCCCTTATAACCCGGTTATTGATGAAGAGCCGGTAAAAAACATTGCCGTTCCGCATATGCTGGCACCTGACCAATTCCCCGCCGAGCTGCCCGCAGCACCTTACGGAAACATGATACATTATCTTGAGCACAATAACTACAGAATTGTATCTTTGCACACCCATAACGGCAAAACGCTTAACCAGCACCTGTACATTATGGATGGACCAGACGTGGTTTATGAAGATTTATTGAACACAGATATACAAAAAATGCAGCCCGAGGCGTTTGTATTACATAAAAACTGGCTTATCTGCCTTAAAAATAAAACCGGTTTATTGGTTTTAGATATATAAAAAACTGTATAACAAATAATTATGAAATTTAAACTACTTATATTATCTATATCGTTCTTTATTTTTTCAGTTCCTGTATTTGCCAATACCCTGCTAGATTCCATTGGTGTGGAGAACCAGGACGGTAAAAAGGTCATCATCCATAAATTAGACCCCAAAGACAACTACTACTCTATCGGCAGAAAATACAATATTAAGCCGAATGTAATTATACAATATAACAACAACGCCCCATTACGTATAGGCGGAATTATTAAAGTACCTACTGAAATACCATTTGACGGGCAGGCTATTGTCACCCAGACTACAACTACTCCACCGGTTGTACAGCAGCAAAGCAGGCCGGTGCCACCACCCGTTGTACCACAGGTAGTACACGAAAATAAACCGGCAGTTACCCAGCCTGTAACACCGCAGGCCGGCCCGCAAACGCCTGTTAAAACAGAAACTAATGTATCCGGAACCCAAGATTATAAAGTAACAGCAGGCGAAACCCTGTTTGCCATAGCCAAACGCTTTAATACTACGCCCGAGGATATTGCCAAAATAAATGGTCTTACATCAAATTACCTTTCGCCCGGGCAGGTATTGAAGGTACGCTCAAACACGCCTGCCATACAACCCGTGGCTGATACAAGGATAATAGCTGCGCAGGATTCGACATTACCTATAACAACCGACAGCACCTCCATGCGTCCTAACCGTTTTGGCTTATTCGAGAAGAACGAAAAAGGAATGGCTACCTGGCTGGATGATACCTCGCTGGACGCAAATAAAAAACTGGTACTGCACCGCACCGCGCCGATAGGCACCGTTATAAAGATCATGAACCCGGTGACCAACCGTACAACTTTTGCCAAGGTAGTAGGCCGCTTTACTGATAACGAGGCTACAAAGGATGTGGTTATTGTTATGACCAAAAATGTCGCCGAATCATTAGGTGCGCTGGATAAACGCTTTCACGTAAATATAAGCTACGGTACCCCGAATGAATAAACCCTACATTGTAGGTATTGCCGGGGGAAGCGGCTCGGGCAAAACCTTTTTCTTAAGGTGTTTCCTGAAGCATTTTACCGAAGAGGAGGTTTGCCTGGTTTCGCAGGATGATTATTACATACCGGTTGCCCATAACCTGACGGCCGAAGAGAACAAACTGTATAATTTCGACCTGCCCGGTACCATAGATAACAACGCATTTGAACGCGATATCAATAGCCTGTTAAACAAACAGACCATAATCAAGCAGGAATATACTTTTAACAATCCAAACGCCATACCCAAAACACTTGAGATAAAGCCGGCCCCTATCCTAATTGTGGAAGGCTTGTTCATACTCCATTTTAAAGAGATAGCTGAACTACTTAACCTGAAGGTTTTTATTGACGCTGATGAAGATATCGCCCTGCAACGCCGCATGAAACGCGACCTTACTGAACGCGGGTACTCTAACGACGATGTATATTATAAATGGGTGAACCATGTAGTGCCATCTTACAAAGAATACCTGCTGCCCTACAAAGATCAATGCGACCGCATTATTACCAACAACAGCCATGTGGCAGATGATATGATCACTGTGACTCAAGAGATCGCGCAGGCGATGCGCACGCAGGTATTGTAAGCGGTGGCCTGCAGAAATCCAAAACAATTTTACTTCCCGAAGCATTATATTATCATATTAAATAAAAGTTTTATGAGCACATATAATGATGAGAACAGCGAGAAGCCAAATGCTTACCGTGTTGAGGATGATGATAATTTAAAGGAAGAAAGCCTCAAAAAAACATTTTTAGGTGGCGAAATGAAAGATGCCGACCAGCCGGGAATGGAAAGCCACGGTGCAGGAGGTGAAAAATTCGGCGAAGAGAATTTAACTACCGCCGGCGACGATAAGAATAACCCATCGCAGCACGCGGGTTATACCAACGGCTATTTCGCCCGTACCGAGCCATCAGATGAGAACCCCCAAAACAATAATTTTAAAGATGGCGACCAGCAGGGCGAACCTGATTATACCAGTAAAAATGGTGATGAAGGCGGGAATGATTAAAAGCCTCACCTAAATCCTCTCCAAAGGAGAGGACTTAAAAAAGCATATCCCACCCGTCATTGCTACGCTAGCAGCAATGACGTTTCTTCGTGTTTACCACTTAACCGTCTTGTCAATAAACTTTATCAGGTCATCAGCCATTGCCTGCTGTTCTGCAGGATTTGGGTGCCCGGGCGTTTTCTTAGCCGGGAAAATAAGGGTATGCACCTGCGTATCGTTTACTTTAGTTACCGCTTTTTCAATGTACCCCGGCCATACCGACCCAGGGCTAGTTGCATCCATATTACCAAGTGCGCAAATAATTTGAGCTTTTGGGTACTTGACCCTAATTTTTTTTACAAGATCAGCATAGGTATCAATGACAAATTCAGCCGTGGGTGGGGTTGTACCAAAACGCGCCTTAAACTCCGCAAATTCCGGCTGCTTAACCAACCAGGAATCATTTTGAAAAAGGTTTATAACCACTACGTCGGGTATATATTTTGTAAAATCCCATTTACTTGTCGCATCAAACGGGTCCAGCCTGTCGTACATTTCGGGCATAACCAGCGGGAACCAACTTATGGTAATCCCAATACCGCTTTTTGAGGTACTATGAAAATCAGCATTGAAATGCCTTGCTGTAATGGCGGCATAACTAATATAGCCATTCTCGTAAGGTGCTGTGCCGCGGTCCTGACCCGTTGAATCTTCAACGGCATATCCGCAGGTGATCGAGTCGCCAAAATATTCTATTTTGCGTTTTTTGGCTATCGGGGGTGCTAATAGCGCCTTATCATGATCGAACGTAAAGCTATATAGCATGGTACGGCCCATCGCCCATTCGGTACGTTTAAATAGTTCCAGGCTATGTTTGCCCGGCTTTAAACCAGATAACAGCGTATATTCATTTTTACCTTTAGCAAGATGCAAAACGCTTAAAATATTGCCGTCAACAATAATGTTATAATAGTTTTCGCCGTACTCATCCCCTATCAGTGCCTTAACGATTGTACCATTAAAGTTTAGTTTTACCGAAGTACCGCTCCACGAAAGCATTGCAGCCGTATCGCTTACAGCTACCCTGCCTGTGTAAAGAATATTACGGTCATTACTCTTTACAACCTGCTGGGCATTGCACGAAACACTTATCCCGGTAAAAACAAACAGTAAAACATTTAAATATATAGCGCGCATAATTAATATTGGTTTAAATCTATTTTAAATATACATAGGTGATGCCATCGCCTCCCCTGTCGGCATGTTCATCTTCCACACGGCCAACCTGGTCGTATTTTTTCAGGTAGTCGCGTATCATTTTTCGTAAAATGCCATCGCCCTTACCGTGGATAATTTTGATGCTGTTCACACCCATCATTAATGCCCGGTCAAGCACCTTTTCAATAGAATGCAGGGCCTCGTCTGTACGCATACCGCGCACATCCATCTCCGGGCTAAAGTTGGCGTAATCGCTCGTATCGGCTGAAGTGTGCCGGCGTACGCTTTTGGGTACTGTGGACTTGGCCACTTTTTGTACCCGCTTGCGTTTAGCCACGGTACGCAGGTCGCCCATGGCTATCACCACGTTATCCTTAATAATTTCAATAACCTGCCCCGATGTTTCCGAATCGATGAGTTTTACCCAGTCGCCCGGTTTTATATCGTCATCATCAGCCTCTTGTTTAACGGTTTCAGGTTTTATTGTATTTCGTTTCAGCTCAACAGTAAGATTTTCGCGCAGGCTGCGGGTTGTTTCTTTATCAGCATTGCTGCTTTTTATTTCGGCTATGGTATTCTCAACCAACTTGTTGGCATTCAGAATGATGTTCTTTGCTTCTTGTTTGGCCTCACGCATAAGGCCTTTTTTATTTTCTTCGAGATAGGCTTTCAGTTCTTCATTTTCAGCGAGCAGCCCGGTTAAGCGGCGCTGTTCCCTTTCCTGCTTTATCTTACTGTCGTATATCTCTTTTTTCTCACGCTCCAGGTCAACCAGCAAAGTGTCTACCTTTTTTTGACCGTCACTTATCTTGGTTTTAGCCAGTTCAAGCACATGCTTTGGCAGACCTATTTTTTGGGCTATTTCAAAGGCGTATGAACTGCCGGGCTTGCCCACCTCCAGTATATACTGCGGCAGCATGGCCACGTTATTGAACAGCATCGAGGCATTCTCAATCCCTTCGGTATGGCTGGCAAATATTTTAAGGTTTGAGTAGTGGGTGGTTACCATACCCTTTACCTTTTTCTGGTTAAGCGATTCAAGCACCGCTTCGGCAATTGGTCCGCCAAACTGCGGGTCGGTACCGGTACCAAACTCAT
>JBDSIC010000462.1:0-3439 GCA_039918195.1 Mucilaginibacter sp. | reverse complement strand
ATACCTAAACGTAATGTTTCAAGCGGTATCACATCATTGGTGGCTATGTTGCCCAGGCTTACATTGGCACCTATCAGTTTAATAAACCAGGCCTGCTGCGACTTGTGGGGGGCTTCCCATATTATCTTATCTTCGGGTATTTGGGTAAGTATCTCATCAACCAGGCCCTGGCGTACCTCGCCCGAGTCGCGGTAGATGCCTACATTGCCGCTCTCGCGCGATTCGGCTATCAGTTTCCACGAACCGGCTTCCAGTTCGGCCCGCATCAGTTTTATCCATTTGTATGGGGCGAATATCTTGGTAACATCCTTTGAGCCCACTTCAGATATAACAGTTACCTGTTTGCTCAGTTTGTGAATATAATTACATTTTTCCTCGTGCGGTATATTAATGGAACCATCAGAAACCTCGGCAATCCCTAATTTATATTTATCCAGCAAACGGCAATAATCATCAAGCTGCCCGCGCACCAAAAACACTTCGAACAAGGTGCCGCCAAAATAAACAGGCAGGCCCGCGTCGCGGTAAAGTTTTATTTTTTGGTCGAGATTAGGGGTAACATAAGAAGTTCCCCAGCCCAGTTTTATTAAATCGATATACGGTCCGGCTACTTCGATCATGTTTTCCGCCTCGCGCAAGCTAAGGCCCTTATCCATAACCATGGTTATGCCTTTGTCCCGTGGTTTGGCTGAACGGTCGGGCAGCCCGCTAATGGTATAGTTCATAAAAAGAATAGAACAGTGTTTAAAACGGCGCTAAATTAAAAAGGAAATCCGGTATAACAGTGTATGCCCCGATTTCCTTCTTGTAACAATGCGATATTAGGTATGTTTGGGTTACCTTGTATACTTATTAATAATATCAATGATCACCTTGTTTTTTTGCAGTTGCGGCAGGTAATCAAATAAAATGTAGTGTTTCTCCGGATCTGATGAAAGCGCCATTTCTAAATGGTTAAGCGCCTCATTATAATCACCCTTGGCAAAAAGATAGGCCACCATGCGGTAGTATAGTTCTGCTGCCTCGGGGTTATTCTTGATAGCCTGTGTCATCACTTCGATGGCCTCAACCAGCTTTTCCTGCTCGTATAATATTGATGAATAATCCAGCCAGGCATCTACATCAAGCGGGTTTAACTCTACTACCTTTTCGTAGGCTTCTTCTGCTTCGGCAATACGGCCAAGCTTGTATTCAGCATCGGCTATAGCAAACCAATAGTCAGCATTGGCAATATCCAGGTCTAAGGCTTTTTTATAAAAGTGCAGCGCCTCAAAATAGCGCTCCTCAAAATCAAGCGTTACACCGATACCAAACCAGGCATCCGCCAGTTTCGAATCCATTTTCACCGATTTTTTATAGAAGGCGCGGGCATCGTCCATCTGCTCCAGCTTCTCGTAGCATTCGCCTATCGCACAATAAGTATCAGCATTGGGTTGTTCGTATTCAAATGTTTGGCGGTACACTTCTATCGCCTCGGCATATTTTTCGAGGTTTACCAGTGCGTTGCCCTTGTTAAAGTAGGCCGATGCAAAGCTGTCCTTTATCAAAATAGCATAATCATACGCGTCAATAGCTTTTTCAAACAGGCTAAGCTTGGTATAGGCGTTGCCTAAATTATACCAGGCTGCATAGCTATACGGCTCGTTATCAATATACTGCTGATAAAACTGCACGCTTTCTTCCTGGTTGTCTAAAACATCATAGCAAAAAGCCAGCTCGTATAAAGCGTCCTGGTTTTCCATATTTTGCTCAAGGCATTTTTTAAGGTAGCTGATAGCCTGCTCGTAATCTCCCATGTTTTGGTGCACGTAGGCAATATGCAGCAGTACCTCATCTGTCTCTTCGGCAAGCTCGAGTGCTTTTTCGTAGTTTTCCAAAGCTTCGCTGTAGCGTTCCATACTCTCGTACAGGTTACCGCGGATAACGTAAATATCAGGGTCTGATGCTTCCAGCATGGCAGCCTTATCCAGTGCAGCGAAAGCCTCGGTAGCACGATTGGTTACCACTAAAAGCTGGGCTTGTTTAATTAAAAAAACAGCGGCAAAGGGGTGCTGATTACGCGCATACTCAACTACCTGCAGTGCTTTTGGCGCATCGTTCTTCTCGATGTAGTAGTCGATAATATTCTCAAACGCCTGGGCATCAAAAAAGTACTGATCATGATTCCGAATCATCTCTTCGTACCGTTCTACCGAGAATTTTGGGTCTTCGGTAAAACCAAATTCAAATTCTTCTTCCATTCAATTTTGTTTGCAGAACATATCGCTTACCTGGCAATTTTGTATTGCTTTTGGGCTTAACTGCGTTTAAGTTAGCAACTATAAGTGTCCCTAATATAAACAAGTTTTCAACATTCGCACATTGTTAACATTAAATAATGACAACTGCCTGATAATAAATATTTACCATTTAGCCGGCAATAGGCGGGTTGCTGATAATTGCCTTAAAGATTTTTACCTTTGACAAATTTACATCCTATGAGCCTCGATATTTCAAAAATTCTCCATGATTTACATATAAACGACATTAACCACGCCTTTAGTACCGGCAGCAACTGGGGCAGCAACCCCGCCGCCGAAACAAAGCCAGTGGTATCGCCCGTTGATGGTAAACTCATCGCTACGGTAAACCTGGCTACTGCCGACGATTATAACCATGTAGTTGAACAGGCAGCTATAGCCTTTAAAACCTGGCGCACCATGCCCGCACCCAAACGCGGCGAGATAGTACGCCAAATAGGCGATGCCCTGCGCGAAAACAAGGAAAACTTAGGCGCATTGGTATCGTACGAAATGGGTAAAAGCCTGCAGGAAGGCTATGGCGAGGTACAGGAAATGATAGATATATGCGATTTTGCCGTTGGCCTTAGCCGGCAGTTATACGGCCTTACCATGCACTCCGAACGGCCAAACCACCGCATGTACGAGCAGTACCACCCGCTGGGCATTGTTGGTATCATATCGGCATTTAACTTCCCGGTGGCGGTATGGAGCTGGAATGCCGCGCTGGCCTGGGTTTGCGGTGATGTATGTATTTGGAAACCATCAGAAAAAACACCTTTGACCGCCATTGCCTGCCAGCACATTGCACAGGCAGTATTTAAAAATAATAATGTGCCCGAAGGGGTAGCGGGCCTGGTTATAGGCAACAGGGATATTGGCGAGCTGATGTCTGCCGACCCGCGTGTGCCGTTAGTATCGGCCACCGGCTCAACCCGTATGGGCAAGGCGGTAGCCTCGGCTGTGGCCGGGCGTTTGGGCCGCAGCCTGCTGGAGTTGGGCGGTAACAATGCCATAATTATTACGGAGAATGCCGACCTGGATATGTCGCTTATTGGCGCGGTATTTGGCGCGGTAGGTACCGCAGGGCAGCGCTGTACCAGCACCCGCAGGCTTATTATCCACGAGCATGTTTACGAACAGTTTAAGCAAAAACTGGT
>JBDSIC010000461.1:0-2696 GCA_039918195.1 Mucilaginibacter sp. | reverse complement strand
GCAACCACAAAAGGGTTAGCGGCTGTTTGCTGTAACGAAAAACCAATGGCTATCAGGAACAGCGAAGCCAATATTAAAGCAAATGAACCGGAGTGAACTGATGGTACCATCACCAAAGCACCAATTGCCGAGATAACCAATCCTAAAATAATACCATTCTTGTAGCCCAGTTTGTTCAGGATATCCGTTTTACTGGCCTGCGAAGCGAAATACAATATCAGTGAGCCTATAAAGTAACCGCCGTAAAAAGTAAAATCTATTAATTGCGATTCGAATTGGGTTAAACTGAAGTGCGCTTTACAGAAGGGTATAAAGATACCGTTAGAGGCGGCCAGGAATCCCCAGAAAAAGAAAACTATGATCAGCGTATACAATGCTGAACCATAACTTTGTGCTTTGCTTTGTGTCATTGTTTAATGTTGGTTGTATATGAAGTATGTTTTAAAACCTCTAACATAAATCAATTTTTATAATTTTCTGTTATAACATTACATTTAAAATTGCGCAGGTATATTTTTCTTGGTTTACTAAGATAAAATTGCATATTCGCTATTTCAAACAATACTGACTTAAGGATATAATTAATGTTTGACGCTGTTATTTCGGGAATTGGCATTGGGTTGATACTAACCTTTATTACAGGTCCCGTATTTTTTTCATTAATAAAAACCAGTATTGAGCGTGGCTTTCACGCAGGATTGTATTTCTCGCTGGGGGTTGTAGCCGTTGACGTGGTATGCGTAGGCGCTATACTTTTCGGGTCGCAAATGGTTGATGTTTCGCCACGGTCTAAAATTATAGCCGGGGCTATAGGCAGCCTTATTTTATTGGTGGTGGGCATATACTACATCTTTAAAAAAGCCGACGTTAATTATAACAGTGCTGCCCCATCAAGCATAAACCGTACAGGATACTTCTTAAAAGGGTTCCTGATGTGCATTTTCAACCCCACCATTCTGTTTCACTGGATGATGGTTATAGGCACGGCCAGTACCACTTACCACGAGGGCGTACCTAACCGCCAGCTTAAAATTGCTATTATGTTTGTTACGGTGCTGATAGTACAATTTGGATTGGATGCTACCAAAGCTTTTTATGCCAACAAGCTGCGCGATAAAATATCAGTTAAACTGGTGCACAAACTCAACCAGATAGCCGGTGTAGCGCTTATTATCGCATCGTTCATCCTGTTCGACAGGCTGATCACCCACTACGTATTTTCGGCCCCAGCGGGATCGTAGATCACACTAAAACTTTCGTCATAAAAAAACCCTGTATTAAGCAAGGCTGATAAAGTAATATCGAACACTGAATGTTGAATTTCGAATGATGATTAACAGCTTCGACATTCAAAATTCAATGTTCAATATTTAAAACACTCCCCCTTCAGGGGGTTAAGGAGTTTTACATATAAGCTCTTTGGTTCTTACCTTCCATCCAGTTAACAAAGGCGCGGTTAACTACCTTGTTACCACCTGGGGTTGGGTAATTGCCCGAGAAGTACCAGTCGCCGGCATGATCCGGGCAGGCGTTGTGCAGGTTATCCAGTGTTTGGTAGATCACCTCAACTTTAGCATTTGTTTCTTTTGGTGTGATGATCTTGGCGATACGGTCAGATATTTCCTGGTCGGTAAACGACTCATAGATCGCCTGTACGTAGTTAACTACTTTCTCTTTAGGCAGTTTGGCACTATCCTTACATTTTTGGTAAACCTTCAGTATCACATCTTCCTTGCCGGCCTCCTTTAAAAGGCTTATAGCCGCCTCAAATGCCACAAACTCACCCATGCGCGACATATCTATGCCGTAACAATCCGGGTAACGTATTTGCGGTGCGGATGATACCACCACTATCTTTTTAGGGCCAAGCCTGTCCAGTATCTTCAGGATGCTTTGCTTAAGCGTGGTACCGCGAACAATAGAATCATCAAGTACCACCAAGGTATCCGCATCTTTTTTGATGAGGCCGTAAGTGGTATCATATACGTGCGCCACCATCTCGCTGCGGTCGGCATCGTTGGTAATAAAGGTGCGCAGCTTAACATCTTTAATAGCTATTTTCTCAACGCGTGGCGCGAGTTTTAATACTTCGGTAAGTTCCTCGTCCGTTATCTTGTCAATACGGTTAAGCAGCTTATCGCGCTGGAATTTTTTGATGTATTTGTGTACGCCCTCAACCATCCCGTAAAACGCCACTTCGGCAGTATTTGGGATGTAGGAGAAGACGGTATTTTTAACGTCGTGGTCAACAGCTGTCAGTATCTGTTCGCAAAGCAGCCTGCCTAATTGCTTGCGCTCGCGGTAAATAGAAGCATCGCTGCCGCGCGAAAAATAGATACGTTCGAATGAGCACGCCTTTTTCTCCTGTGGCTCGCTGAACATCTCTACGCTTACCTTGCCGCTTTTCTTTACAATAAGGGCATGACCGGGGTCAATTTCCTTTATATCTTCAATAGGCACATTAAAAGCAGTTTGTATAGCCGGGCGCTCCGAAGCGGCAACCACTATCTCGTCATTATAATAATAAAACGCAGGGCGTATGCCTACCGGGTCGCGCATAACAAAGGCATCGCCGTGGCCCATAATACCGGCAATGGTGTAGCCACCATCCCAGCTCCTTGCCGAGCGGCGTAACACACGCTGCACATTAATATTGTCTGCAATCAGCTTACTTATCTCGATGTTGTCATCCTTGC
>JBDSIC010000460.1:0-7743 GCA_039918195.1 Mucilaginibacter sp. | reverse complement strand
CAGTATCTCAGCGAAGGAAAACTTATCCTTCATGGCCCCGTAGTTTACAAACTCCTTCAAAAAGTCCCATGACATGCCGCCGGCAGCATCCAGCCGGTAGCCTTGTATGCCGGTAGCTTTAATTAGCCAGTCGCCCCAGCGGTTAAGTTGTTCGGCGCAATATACACCTGTAATGCCATGCACATCGCGCTGGCCGGTTATGTGCGCAAAATCGGGCCCGAAGCCGCCATCTGCATCGCCGGTAGGTGTTCCGTCAGGATAAACAAGGGAAGGGGTATGCGGGTCTGAACTGCCTCCCGGCGCAGCGGGGTAGGAGTTGGGGTTATGAAAATCCGGGGTATACTTTGGGAAACGCCCGCCACCTACGCTGTCGTAAGCGTTTTTATAGCTAAACCATAGGTAATCGGGTGCAACCGGTTTGTTATTTGGTGTTATCGAGCGGTGGTTCAATATAAAATCCTCATAAACATTGATACCGTTGGCCCTTAGCATAGCGATGCACCGTGTTAGTTGCGTACGTGAGCCGTAACGGGTTTGATAATTTCCGTTTTGCAGTTTATCACCCAAATCGTAATCATCAAACATGCCATAGCCCGCATCATATATACCACCAACCAAATATTTTGGATTGGTTGCACTCCCCGAAAAGCCAATATTGCCCTTTGACATAGGCGGCAGCCATATCGCGGTAAAGCCTGTTGACGCTATCAGGTTAGCCTGTTTGGCTATCCGGTCATAAAACCAGGTATCGGTAGGGATAATTGATTTGGGATCGAGCGGGCAGGGCGCGCCATGTGTGGTTTGGGTGTTAAAGGCCGTGCCATCCCAGTATTGCCCCATAAGGCAGCCCTGCAGGATAACGTTCTGCGCTTTTGCGGGCAAACAAATCCCTTGAAATAGGAGGAAAAAAAAGAGGAAAAAAAATAAGGCTCTAAGGTTCATAATGGCATTTTTAACCTAAAATGGCTGCGCCTTTTAAAAAAAAAGCACAGCCAAATATATAAAAAATACCTTAAATTAGCTTAAGTAATGCAATTATTGCTGACAGATCTACTTAGAAAAAGCCAGCTTCATAATGTCGTTTCCAAAAGCAAATACCATTAGTGAAATAAGCATAACAAACCCTACCAGTTGGGCGCGCTCCAAAAACTTATCACTTAGCGGTTTTCCCTTTATCATTTCGATAATGAGGAATAGGGAATGCCCGCCGTCAAGGGCGGGGATAGGCAATAAATTCATTAGCGCCAACACCATCGACAGTAAGCCGGTAAGGGTCCAGAAACGCTCCCACTCAAATTCATCCCCATACAAGGTTGCTATACCTATCGGACTGTGTACTGCCTTACGCGGGTTTACATCGCCGGTAAAGAGCTTGCCTAATCCCTTAGCATTATCCTTAAAGGTATTAATAGCTCTTGCAGCACCAATAGGCAATGATTCAAAAAAGCCATAGGTTACAGTTGTCTGTTCTATTTTATTTATTTTAGGCGCAAAACCTAAAATACCTGAACTGGTTACCACGGCATTAAGTTGTTTTACTTCGCCAAGACGTTTTATTTTTAGTTGTACCTGTTTGCCTTTGTTATTTTCAAGGCTAGCTTGTAACTGATCAAAAAAAGCAATAGGAGTATTGTTAATTGCTAAAATGCTGTCGCCTTTTAACAAACCTGCTTTTTGGGCGTTGCTGCCTTTAGCGGTTGAGTCTACCACAAATTTGGTGCGCGGTAAAATGAACTCGCCAATGCCCTCGTCAGATATATCGTTCAGGATGCTTTTAGGCACTTTAAGGTCTATGGTTTTATCACCGCGCCTAACATTGAATATTGTATTATCAAGCAATACCTTAGGACTAATAATATCCTCGAAACGTTCAACAGGCTTTCCGTTGATGGCATAAATCTTATCACCGGGCAACAACCCCATATTTTTACCAACTTTTCCGGGCGCTATGCCGTATTTTATGGAAGAGTTAGGGGTGTAGGTTTCGCCGTAATTAATTGTAAGCATCCAGAAAATGAAAATACCTACGATGATATTGACGATGATACCACCAAGCATCACGATCAGGCGCTGCCAGGCCGGTTTCGAACGGAACTCCCAGGGCTGCGGCGGACCGGCCATCTGGTCAGTATCCATTGATTCATCTATCATGCCGGCAATTTTTACATAGCCGCCCAACGGCAGCCAGCCAATACCGTACTCAACATCTTTATAAGTGAATTTGAAAAGACTGAAATTCCAGGCATCAAAAAAGAGGTAAAACTTCTCTACCTTAATGCCAAAAGCGCGTGCCGCTAAAAAATGTCCAAGTTCGTGCAGTATTACTAAAATCGAAAGGCCGAGCAAAAGCTGGCCTGCCATAATCACTATATTCATTTAATTATTTGTATCAAGTTGTAATGCCTTAAACGTTAAAGGCGCTATTAAATTTTGTGCAAAGATGCGTGTTTGTTTGTCAGTATTCAAATAATCGCCTAACGTTGGCTGCGCGATGAACTCCATTTTTTGCATGCAACCTTCTATGATGTCGCTCATAGCCAAAAAGCCGGTTTTGTTATCCAGGAAGGCTGCTACAGCTATTTCATTGGCCGCGTTTACGATGCAGGGCATATTACCGCCTTTTTCAAGCGCATCAAACACTAAAGCCAAATTACGAAACGTCTTCATGTCCGGTTTTTCAAAACTTAGGTTTGGGTAATCAGTAAAACTGAACCTTTTATAGTTATTTTTTATTCGTGAAGGATGCCCTAACGCGTATTGGATGGGCAGTTTCATATCCGGCAAGCCCATTTGTGCTTTTATAGAGCCATCAGTAAACTGGACCATGGAGTGAATAATGGATTGCGGATGCACGATCACTTCTACCTGCTCCGCAGTTAAGCCAAACAGCCATTTTGCCTCTATCACTTCCAACCCTTTATTCATCAGTGATGCCGAGTCGATAGTTATTTTGGCGCCCATTACCCAGTTAGGGTGTTTAAGGGCATCCTCGCGGGTTACATTGGCTAAAAAAGCGGCATCCCGGCCCCTGAATGGCCCGCCTGATGCTGTCAGGATGATCTTTTCAACAGGGTTTTGTTCCTCGCCCACAAGGCACTGGAATATAGCCGAATGTTCCGAATCAACCGGCAGCACCTGCACATTGTGCTGTTTGGCAAGCGCCATAACCAGTTCGCCGGCTACTACCAAAGTTTCTTTATTTGCTAACGCGATATCTTTTCCGGCCTGTATAGCGGTAATAGTTGATTCCAGACCCGCAAAACCCACCATAGCGGTAAGCACCATATCAATTTCGGGCAGGGTAACCAGTTCTGTTATGGCTTTATGGCCGGCGTGTACCTGTATATTAAAAGGGGCAAGGGCTTGTTTAACAGCCTCATACTTGCTTTCGTCGCAAATAGCTACATGTAATGGCCTAAAGGCGATAGCCTGCTCTATCAGCAGGTCGGCGCTTGAATTGGCAGTAAGCAGTACTACTTTAAAGCGGTCGCTGTTTTCACTCACTACCTCAAGGGCCTGTGTGCCTATGCTGCCGGTTGAGCCGAGAATAGCTATGTTTTTTATATCGGTCAAATCGTTTTTGTTAGTTAACTATTTTGCTTTCCTTAAATACAGTAGTCCATTTATTTACAAACTCCTCTGGTAATTCTTTCTGTTTGATAGCTACAAAGTTACTGTGTAAAGATGATTTGCCTTGTATAACGTAATATAATTGCGATTCCGGTTTTGGATCATTATTAAATGAAGGCGATTCTATTTTAAAAATTATCCATGAGTTAACCGTATCCCGGCTTTTTTCAATGATGGTCAGTTTAGCCTCTGATGAGGATTTTTTTGTTTCGGTAAGCATTAAACGTGCCATATTGTCAATTACCGGTACCTGTACGCCTTTATATGTAATGGTGGTTGCTATAATGGTCCAGCTGTCAATATGCTCTTTACCGGGTATCAATTCCCTCATGTGCGAGGATTTGTTTTCCTGGTCTGTAGCCACTATCCAATCATATTCTTTTGGCCAGGCAATTAGTAAACGCTCTTTTTTCGACTGTCCCCTTGCGTTACTTATACTCAACAGGGCAACAAATAGTATAATGATCCCCGTTCTCATGTTATCCATTGATGATGTATCCCTTCAACTCATCTGCTATCTTGCGATCGTTTGATAAACGGGGAACTTTGTTTTGCCCGCCCAGCTTGCCTTGCGACCGCATGTAATTTATAAAGGTATCCTTTTTTAAGCTTTGGACAATCAGGGGCTGCAAAATGTTACCCTCTACCAGGTCGAAATAGTAAATATTTTTTTTCTGTAATGCCTTGTCAACCTTTAATGCAAAGGCTTCCAAGTCTTTAGGCTCCTGCCCAAATTCAACAAACCACTCGTGGTAAGGTAATTGGCCGACTTCGGATGTCACCTGCGGGGCAACGGTAAATTCCACTACATCAACACCTTCTTCTTTGGCTACGCTCATCAGGGCATGTTCCACTTCTTCGCCAATTACATGCTCGCCAAAGGCTGATATATAATGCTTTATGCGCCCGCTTACGACGATCTTATAAGGGTTTTTTGAGACAAATTTAACTGTGTCGCCAATGCTGTAGCCCCAGAGCCCCGCATTGGTGTTTAAAATAAGCGCGTAGTTTTTATCCAGCTCAACATCTGCCAGGCTTATGCGGGTGGGGTTATCATTGAAATATTCGTCGGCAGGTACAAACTCGTAAAATATGCCGGCATCAACCAGCAGTAGTAAGCCTTTTTCTGTTTGCGAATCCTGGAAGGCGATAAAGCCTTCGGAGGCGGGGTAGGTTTCAATGGTATCTATCCCGAAGCCAATGATATCCTCCATGCGCTTGCGGTAGGGCTCGTAATTTACACCGCCGTATACGTACAGTTTAAAGTTAGGGAAGATGTCCTTTATCTTTTTCCCGTCGAACTTTGCCGAAAGCCTGTCAAAATACATCTGGCACCAGGGCGGTATGCCCGATATGAGGCGCATATCCTCTTTGGCGGTTTCTTCTACTATAGCGTCCACCTTTTGCTCCCAATCCTCAATGCAGTTCACGTCGTAGCTCGGCAGGCGGTTCTTTTGCAGGTAACCGGGCACATGGTGCGCCACTATGCCAGACAGGCGGCCGGTTTGTATACCTGCCTTTTCGGCCAGTATGGGGCTGCCCTGTAAAAATATCATTTTGCCGTCAACAAAATCGGAGTTGCCTGTTTCGTGGATGTAGCTGAGTAGGGCGTTGCGGGCAGCCTTAATATGCTCGGGCATGCTCTCTTTACTGATAGGGATATACTTTACACCCGATGTAGTGCCCGAAGTTTTGGTAAGGTAGGCGGGCTTGCCGGGCCACATTACATTTTCTTCGCCTTTGGTAACACGCTCAATGTAGGGGCGAAGCTCCTCGTAATCGCGTACGGGTATGTGCTTTTTAAAATCGTCGTAAGTTTTTATTTGGGCGAAGTTATGCGCTTTGCCAAAGGCGGTATCTTTTGCCTGCTGCACTATATGCAAAAATGTTTTCTGCTGCAGTTCAACGGCATTTTTGCGCTGGTAGTTAAGCTGCCGGTTTACGTAGGCGGCAAATACTTTACTTAATGTAGCTTTTAAACCCATTGTTTAGTTGGTTTCGGCGATATCATCATCTACGTCCGAATGGCTGTAAATTAGTTTACGGTAGGTAACTGCCAATACAATATTTACAAAAGGGTAGGTAAACAGTATCGCGATAGACACAAATGGATAAAATTCTGATAGTTTTATAGGTAAAGCTATCAGCAATAATATAATGCCTAAGATACTTACAATTTTAAGCAGGTAGCCTTTGGTTAGCTGCATGCTTTGTTTTAGCGATTCAATAGGGCCCGAATGGTCATCAACAACAAAGGTGTTAAAAAACATGATACGAAGCGTAAGATATAGCCCAATAAGCATGCCTGCAACAATCACAATATCCTGCACAACGGGCGTGTCATCCAATAAGTTAACAGCAATATTATAGTTTGTAACAATAAATGCCAGCATAAATATCACCGCCAGGTAACTCAGCACCATTTTGGCTTTTGGTACTATCTGTATAAATTCAAATTCGTAATACTCACTGTCTATCACAGTAAATATTAATTTGTACAGTCCAAGGGTGGTATATGCCTGTATATAGATCAGTATAAAAGAAATGATCATGGTAGCCGCAAAGCTATCGGGCGAAATAGTGAATGCTACAGCTATAGTTAAAATTGACAGAATCGCGAATGTAATACCCGAATAAACAATGATGGTGACAAAATTATTTTTAAAGATGTGCCATGAAGTTTTAAGTGTTTCTACTATAGAAAACGGGTGGTACATAGATGTGTTTAAATCTGTTTAAATATTACGCGCTTCCAATAATCCTGCATAAATCCTAATCCGTAAGCGGTAAGTTGAATGAAGGCGGTAGCTATGCTCAAAAATGCGATTTTTGCTGATTTGTTTTTCCACCATGAGTGAAAAAATACTAACAAAATGTAAACTGCCAGCAAAAAATTACATAATTGCACAATTGGCCAGCCGAAAAGGTTGGCTATTAAGGTAAAAGCCAGCGATAATGTAAATACCGCCGGGAAAAAATGCACCAGTTTTAATTCGTTGGGGAAGAATTTATAGATATTGATGCGTGCCCGGCCAAAAAAATGTGCCTGTTTATAAAATTGTAAAAAATTGGTGCGGCGTTTATGGTAAACTTTAGCACCGGGAATAAGCCCGATGTTAAAACCGGCATTATGTACACGAATGCTGTATTCAATATCCTCGCCCGACCGGGTGATGATAAAGCCGCCAACCTTTTCCCAAACCTTGCGCGATACGCCCATGTTAAAGCTGCGCGGGTGAAACTGCCCGCCCATATTTTTTTTGTTGCCGCGTATGCCGCCTGTAGTAAAAGGGGAGGTCATGGAGTAACTTATGGCCTTTTGGATGGAAGTAAAGGATGGGTGCGCCGCATCGGGGCCACCATACATATCCAATGGTTCGGCAGCAAGTGAAGTATTTACTATTTCCAGGTAATCCGCAGGTATCAAACAATCCGAATCGAAAATGATAAAGTAATCACCCAGGGCACGTTCAAAGCCGTAATTGCGGGTAAAACCCTGGCCCTCGTTTGGTTTTGCGTAGTATTTCAGGTCGAGCTTATCTTCGAAAGTTTTTACAATATCCGCGGCATCGTTAACAGAGCCATCCTCAATAACCAATACCTCGAACTGCTTATAGGTTTGCAGTGCAAGGGTTTCCAGCAGTTCTTTTATTTCCTGCGGGCGGTTGTATAGGGGTATGATGATGGAAAAAAACATTTGTTATAGATGTGAGGATGTGCAAAGGTGCAGATGTGCAGATGTGCAGATATATAGATCTGCGGATGTATTAATTGAGCTGTCGGTCATTAAATAAACGCTATAAAATCACTTTCTTCATTTGCACATCTGCACATTTACAAAACTTCCTCTACCTGGTAATTATTGCGCTCGGATGCGCTGCGGGCTACCAGTTCGGCCACAAAACCGGTTAAAAATAGCTGCGATCCCAGTATAATGGCCACCAGAGCTATGTAAAACAAGGGTTGCTCGGTAGTATCGCGGTAGTGTTCGTTGTGGCTTATATGGTATATCTTTTCAGCCATTATCCATATAGCAATTACAGTCCCTGCAAAAAAGCTGAGTACGCCCATGGTGCCAAAAAAGTGCATGGGCCGCTTACCAAACTTGCCCAC
>JBDSIC010000459.1:0-2551 GCA_039918195.1 Mucilaginibacter sp. | reverse complement strand
AAGAGTTTTATCGGTTTTGCCGCTTTAACCGGCTCATCCTTTAAAATGTGCTTAACAAAAAGCTTTTCCATGATCATCCAGTCGTCGGGCTCATCAATTTCAAATGCCGTGTATTCTGGCATTTCATAAACCGCTATTTTGCCCGACATACGGTTGTTGTGCGCCAAAATATCTTTAACCTTAGCGATGTAAAACGCGCCGTTTTCCATCAGATCGCCTTTAAAATCCTGCCGGCGTGGCCGGGCACGAAAATCGTAGTTGATCGGCGTACCGTCCTCGTTCCAGAAAAACCGTTTAAAGCGCACACAAGTTAACAGCGAATCGGCGCTTTCGTTACGCATTTGCGCAAATGCAGCCTCAATATCTTTAGCCACAATAAAAGGGTTGGTGGCCTGCACTAACGAAAACAGATCATCAGGCGCAGCCAATCCTTTATGCAAATACTCCAGCATCACATCTTCTGTAGAAGAGGTATCAGCCGCATTGGCCGGGTCACGGTCGTAAATTTCGAGCTTTGAAAATCCAAACTCTTTGACCGTTTGCTTTATCTCGTCAGAATCCGTAGCGATAACAATGCGGCTTATGGCCGCACTATCCTGCAATGCTTTGGCGCACCAGTAAACCAGCGGCTTGCCGCAAAACGGCTTGATATTCTTTAACGGGATAGATTTACTCCCTCCGCGTACCGGGATAAAAGCAACAGCCATATTAAGTAGTTTGCGATTTACGGTATTTCAGTTTGTCGCGCTGTACACGTTCGATATCCAGTATCTCGGTGTTTTTGTAAGTTAATGCCTCGTGTGCGTGGTGTAAGTCACGTACCAGTTTTTGCATACCCGATACTTCAAGCGATGCAGCATGGTCGGTACCTTTCCAGGCGCGGTTTTTAGTGAAGTGACGCTCTATCCAGTGCGCACCTAATGTATAAGCGGCAACGTCTGCCATAATACCCAAATGGTGACCAGAGAAACCAATTGCTTTTACGCGTCCTTCGTATTTAGCATAAAGGTTGTTAATCTCTAACAGGCAAAGGTCATTAAAAGGTACCGGGTAACCTGATGTACAGCTGTATATGATCAGCCTGTCTTTAGCCTGGCCGGTTTCTTCAAAAAAGGCAACTATCTGGTCTATTTCGTCTTTGGTAGTCATACCTGTAGAAAGGTGAACATCACCTTCAAAACCGTCGCGCAGTAAACCAAGCATTTCGTAATGGTTGTTACATGCCGAAGGTACTTTGATCAGCTCAGCGCCAATCTCAATTATCTCTTTTGCAGAGGTAGTATCCCATACTGATGTAGCATAGCCTATGCCGATCTCGCCGCAATATTTTTTTAGTTCGGCATGCTGATCCTGGTTAAACTCCAGGTATTCCCTGTGTGCGCCATAGGTATCTCCATAGGAGTTATATGGATTTGGATGCGGGGCATTGTACTGCTCGTCTGTAAGCAGTTCTTTGTTGGTCCGTTTCTGGAACTTGCCAAAGTCTGCTCCGCAGGCTTTTGACAAAAACAGCAATTCTTTCGCGATAGCCATATCCCCCATGTGGTTACAGCCGATCTCTGAGATCACTTTCGGTTTTTGATACTTAAAATTGAACATAATGCTTAATTTATATTTTTTCTTTATTTGTACTATTTATTAAATGTGCTTCTTTTATTGCTGTGCTTTTAAAAATCAACTCAACAGCTTTTTCTTTGGCGTGCATACCATCGTAAAACCAACTTTTATTTAGCCCATACGCAGCCGGGTTAAACGATCCGCAGTAAACCAAGTTTTTGCGCTTCGCCAGGTCAACATAATAGGCTTCGGCCGCAAAAACCTCCTTATATTTAGGAGTTTTTGTAAGATAATCATATACCATTGGATGATAAGGCGGCAAATAAAATTCCACCTCAATTCCCTGGCTTTTAATATGATCTACCAGTTTTTCTAACAACACTATTTTAGCAGCAGATAACTTTGAAAACCTGCCCAGGCAATATACCGGCTCATCTTGTATATAATTTACAGCCAGTTTGTCTACCGCTTTTATACTGTTTTTACGTCTTTGCTTGTCATAACACATCGACCCATCGGCCAGGTATGTTAAACCCTCATTGCAGCGATTGTCTGTAGGGTAAAAAGCCCGCTTGTTTTTTCTTAAATAGATGTATGCCTGTTTAAAATAAGAAAACGATACCAGCTGCAATGCCTTTTCAAATTCTAAACTATTAGTTGGCGCTGTTTTGCTAATGGCCGGGGTATTAGTAATATTAAGCTTTTTAAGCATACTATTATAATTTTTTTCAAGCATCATCCATCTTACAGCTTCATTATTATCATTTAACAGCCAGGGGTCTAATGTAAAAACAATTTTTGCGGGCTTCCATTTTTTTGATTCTACTATATCGTATAAAGCCAAATAATCTTCGAGGGACGCGCCCCGTAAAAAGTTATTAGATATTTTTTTGCCGGGGAAAATATTACTGCTGATAAACCCGCCCCTGCTTGATGAAATTACAATTACATCAGGGCTGGTATTTATGCTATTCAATAAAAACTCTCGCATCAT
>JBDSIC010000458.1:0-14078 GCA_039918195.1 Mucilaginibacter sp. | reverse complement strand
CAGCCTGTTTAAAGCAAAACACCAATGTAAATTACGGTATTGGCTGGGGCGGGCATCAAAAATGGTACCTGATACAAATGGCGGCGGGGGCCATAACCAGCACTACGCCATTTAAAATAATGAACTTAGAGACAGGCATGTTCCTGGAAGCGCCAAACTCCACGTCGGGCTCATTGGTTCAGCAAAATTCATCCCATGGTTTCCCCTCCGAAATATGGTACTTTGTCCCGGTTGCGGGCCAATCGTATTATATTATTAAGAACGCGAACGGGTTGGTACTTACCAATCAGGGAGGTTCAACCGCGGATGGCAACCCTATCACCGAAGAGACCTTAACCAACACCACTAAACAGTACTGGAACCTAAATGCCATGAACCCCGAAGCTTACAGGGATGACGCGGTTGTAGGTTTTTTTCGCCGCACCAAAGTTACCAATACAACAGTAGCATTTGACCAGGGCAACAGCATCCCGCTTAATTATGGTGCCAATAACGGCAAAGTGCTATGGATAGCGCAGGACTCGGACGGCGCAGATAAAATGCAGGCAGATGGCTCTATGAATTGCGATCATTGGTCATACCATAACTCGGGCCTGTTGCAGCCAACCACAACCAACTGGTCATCAACCTCAACGCCAAATATTACCACCACCAGCAATACCGGTACCGGTATAAGCCAGCTGGAAATAGTAAAAGACCCTATCACCGGTAACCGCAGTACTTATTGCTGGCCGGCATTTGGTGTCGAAATAAACAGCGATGTATACGTATGGACCTGGGAAGCATCATACGATGGATCCTGGGCTAACAACCAGGTACTGAATAAGATTGCCGAAAACACCGGCGGCACCAACTGGGGCGCGGTAACCCGGCTGACACCTGCCGGCATGTCGGGTCAATCCACTATCCTTTATTCGAGTGGTATGAACAAAAAACCAGCACTGGATACCGTATATGTTTGGGGAACAAAAAGTGTATTCTTCGGCACCAGTATAGTGTACCTGGCGCGGTTCCCGTTATCAAACCCAACCAATTGGTCGTACTGGCGGGGCAACAGCTGGGCTTCAACACCCGACCTCGTGAATAACAACGTAGGTGCTATTACTGTAGGCAGCGGGGTAGCAGTACAACAAAATGTATCGGTATCTTATGTAAATGGCAAATATGTAATGATGCAAATGGACATGGGTTTCTTCTGCGATCCGGGATCACATGGTATTTATATTTCTACCGCAACCAAACCAATGGGACCGTTTACCGCGCCTCAGCTGGTTTACACCATCGAGGATAAATATAACGGGCATATCGCTAAATACTATACACCGATTATCCATCCTGAGTTTGTGAACGGGAAAAATGAGTTGTTAGTAACCTACGCGTTAAACTATAATGCTGATGGCGGAAGCTGCTCAACACAGATATGCTTTAGTGGTAAAGTCGACCCGAATTTTTACCAGTTAAAGGCTGTAAGGATACCTTATTCACTTATCGGGATATAATTATTCAATGGTTTATTTTTAGTAAGGCATACGGTTAAAAAGCCGTGTGCCTTTTTGTTTTTAATAAGTTTACACGCTCATCCATCCATTCAGTAGCAAAGTGGTAATACCGGGGGATGTTCACTTTGCAAAAAATATCCATGATGTTACCGCCTCGGGCGTTTCTTTTTTAGGGGATCGAAGCTTTTGGATGCTTTTTGAAATTTCGGGGCTGGTGGCTTTGGTGCTTCAGCCTCTGGCGATGCGTTAGCAATACGTACACTAAGCTGCCTGTCGTCCAGCGTAAACCCGTCTAAAGCTTCTATGGCCCTGTCTGCCCCGGCCTGGTCGGCCATGTGCATAAACCCATACCCCTTACTGATGTTTGTGGCCTGGTCACGAACGATGGTAACCGTATCCACAACACCATGTATGCTGAACAGCTCCACCAATTCAATTTCGTTCATTTCCCGTGGGAAACCCACCACAAATAATTTGACCATGATAATGTTTAATGTTTGTTGATTATACGTTATTATATTTATTAAAGTGCCGGTAACTGCCATTTTTTTTCAAATGCGATGATACGGATACCACTTACCAGCACCACCGCGATAATTTCGGCCACCGCCCGCCCGCATAATGGCATGGCCAAAAAGTAAACAATACCACCAACAATACAGGCGGTAGCATAAATTTCCTTATGAAACAAAACGGGTATATGGTTAAGCAGTATGTCGCGGCTTACGCCGCCAAAGCTGCCGGTTATTGTCCCCAATGCCACGCAAACCGCCGGATGCAGGCCGGCTGCCACGCCTTTTTGCAAACCGATCACCGTAAATAAACCCAGCCCCATTGCATCAAAAAGAAAAAGCGTTACCTTAAAGTTCTTTACTTTTTTCTTAAAGATAATAGTAATAACTGCAGTAATAAGAATTATTAACGGTGTATTGATGTTACGCATCCATGAAACCGGTGTATGACCGATCAGAATATCACGAAGCGTACCGCCGCCTATTGCGGTAACAAACCCGATAATAATTACCCCCAGCATATCCAGCTTTTTCAGCAAAGCCGAGTACACCCCCGAAATGGTGAAGGCGATAGTGCCGAGAATTTCAATAATAGCAGATAGTGTATCGGGCATATTATATTATTATACACAAACATACCTTAGATTTTTTAAATATGGCACGTTATTCCAAACTGAACCGTTAAAAGGTCTTTAAGGAGAAGGCTGCTTTAATAGGGAGTAGCTTATACACGACAAATTTTATTTAAAACAATATTACTTATAGCGTATTATTTTTCTATTATTACCCAACCATCTTACAACCATGAAAAGAAGACAGTTTATTGCAGGCACAACATTAATTGGGGCCGGCGTTTTGGCCGGTAAATTATCATTTGCAGCCGCGCCGGATTACCCTGTAGTTAGGGTTGCGCAAAGAAATTTTACCAGTAAGGCTGTTGAAGCCGCTATAAAAGAGTTTAAGCTAAAAGTACAGGATAAGGAACTGGGGTGGCTTTTTGAGAATTGCTTCCCGAACACCCTTGATACCACCGTAACCTATAAAATAAAAAACAATCGCCCCGATACTTATGTAATTACCGGCGATATTGATGCCATGTGGCTACGCGACAGCAGCGCGCAGGTTTGGCCGTATTTAAGTTTTATAAAAAAGGATGCCGCATTACAGCAACTGATAGCCGGTATTATTAACCGCCAGGTGGTTAATATTTTACGCGACCCTTATGCCAACGCTTTTTATGACGACCCGCAAAAAGTTGGTGAGTGGAAGGATGATGTAACAGATATGAAACCCGGCCTGCACGAGCGCAAATGGGAAATAGATTCATTATGTTACCTCATACGGTTGGGCTATAATTATTGGAAACTAACCGGCGATGTTATGCCATTTGATAGCGCCTGGAAAACATCGATACAAACCATATTAAAAACGTTTAAGGAGCAACAACGTAAAAACGGCGATGGCCCCTATTCTTTTCAGCGTAAAACAGCCTGGGCTACTGATGGCGTGCCCATGAATGGCTTCGGGTACCCTGTTAAACCTGTCGGCTTGATCTGCTCGTCATTCAGGCCGAGTGATGATGCTACCATTTACTCCTATTTGATCCCGTCTAATTTTTTCGCGGTAGCCAGCCTTACCCAGGCAGCCGAAATGATAAAGGCCATAAGTAAGGATGACACATTAGCGGCAGAGCTATTGGCACTGGCTGCAGAAGTTAACCAGGCTTTAAAACAACACGCAGTAATTGACCACCCCGCCTACGGCAAAATATACGCTTACGAAGTGAATGGCTTTGGCAGCTATAACCTGATGGATGATGCCAACGTGCCCAGCCTGTTATCACTACCCTACCTGGGCGCCATAAGCAATACCGACCCGGTTTATATCAATACCCGCAAAATGCTGCTATCAATAAATAACCCCTTCTTTTTTAAAGGCAAGGCAGCCGAAGGCATTGGCGGGCCGCATGTGGGCAAGGATATGATATGGCCCATGAGCATTATTATGCGGGCGCTAACCAGTAACGACGATGCCGAGATAAGGCACTGCATAAAAGTATTAAAAACAACCCATGCCGGCACAGGCTTTATGCACGAGTCGTTCCATAAGGATGATGTGAAGAATTTTACCCGCAAGTGGTTTGCCTGGGCAAATACCCTGTTTGGCGAGTTGCTTTGGGAAACGTATCAAACAAAACCGCATTTATTGCAGGGTTAAAACCGCTCTTTTTTATTTAAGATCTATTATTATGAGGAAATTAGCATTATCTGCCTTTATGGCTATTGTAGTATGCATTAGCTGCAAAGGTTTCCTTTACAAAAACGGCAAACTGCCCGGATAACAACATTAACAGCTAATTTATTTTCGATGCCAGCAAAATGGCGATAGCTTCTTTGCCGCAATTTACGTGTAGCTTGCGGTAGGTATTGCGCAGGTGCGAGCGGGCGGTATCATAGGCAATGCTCATTTCGTGCGCTATCAGCTTCACACTGTAGCCTTTGGTCAGCAACTGTAATATCTCGGCCTCGCGGTTGGTAAGGTCGTATTTTAACTGGATATTGACATTGCCCGTCTTTGGCCCCCTGAATGATCCAAGCACTTTTTTAGCAATCAGCGGCGACATAGGCGCGCCGCCATCTAGCGCGTCCTTAATCGCATCAAAAAACTTCTCGGGCGATGTCTTTTTCAGTATATAGCCATCTGCGCCGGCGCAGATGCTTTTAAACAGGCGGTCGTCATCTTCAAACTGGGTATACATCACAATGGCGGTTTCGGGGCGCACTTCCTTTATCTCTTCCACACCGGTAATGCCATCCTTGCCGGGCATATCAATATCCATTATCACAAGGTCGGGCTGTGTGGCTATAACCTGCGCCTTAACATCGTGCACATTATTAAAATCGCCCACCACAAGGTAGCCGGGCTGGGCGTTAAGCAGGTAAACCAGCGAGTTGCGCAGCGCTTCGTTATCTTCAAATATCACTAATCTTTTTTCCATAAGCCGGTTAAGTTGAGTATGCCCGCATTATTAACTGTACTATTTTTAACCGGGATAACGATGCTTACATGCGTGCCGTTGGCCGATGTCATCACCAGTTCGCCGTTCCATTTTTGCACCCGGTTTTTAATGTTCTGTAAGCCGTTGCGGCCCTTTGTCATGGTTTCGGCGTTAAACCCTTTCCCATCATCCTTTATTTCGAGGATAAGATTACTTTTGTCGGTTTTTATGGCGATGCTGACATTTTTCGCGGCAGCATGTTTGCGTATGTTATTCAGTATTTCCCTAAACATCAAAAATATATCGCGCTGTTTCTCGTGCGAGATAACCTGATCTGATATACTATCGTCAACATCAAGCGTGTAAGCAATATCATGGTCGTCAAATACCTCACCTGCGTACCTCCGCATTCTTACCGGCAGTGTACCCTGGTCGTCGGGACTTGTTTTCATGTTCCACACAATTTCATCAAGCGCCTCTGTTGATGCCAGCAGCTCCTCGCGTATATCCAGTATATAATCCCGCTTGGCATCGGTTACGGGCTGTTTTAGCAACTGCGTTAAAAACTGTATGTTGGTTAACCGCGACCCTATGTCGTCATGCAGGTCGCGCGCAATGGCGGTCCGCATTTTATCCATTTCTATAATGGCCCTTGCCTTTTGTATGGCGCGTTTGCGGTAGGCTATAATTAGCACCATCAGTAGTAAAAGAGCAGCCACTACTACAGCCGCATATTTTATCGTTTCCTGTTGCCGAAGGTTCACCCGGTCTATTTTCTGATCCTTTTTCAACAAGGCAATTTCCTGCTCCTTGCGCTGTACGGTAAACTGCTCTTCAAGCTTTTTAACCTGCATGGCCAGGTCGTTATTTTGTATGCTGTTAATGGCAGCATGGTATTTCTCGTTATAGCTAAGTGCCTTTTCAAAATCCTTTTGCCCGGCATAAAACTTAGCCAGGTATTTATAGCCATCTATTTCCCCCTGCTTATCCCCTTTTTTAACCGCGTCGGCTACTGTTTTTAGTAGTTTGCGTTCTGTTTCCTTTTCGGCCACGTAGCCCGTTTGCAGGTAGGCCATACGCCCGTCTATGTTGCTAACGGTTGTTTTATCGCCGGCCTTACTGGCAATTGCCCGGGCGTTAATAAAATTACCCGCTGCTACTTTTGGCTTATCCATAGCAATGTAAGTGTTGCCTATTTCGGTTAAGATGGTCGCTTCTTCACCGGTAAGGTTCATTTCGTGCACCACCTGCAGGGCTTTTTTAAACTGCGCCAACGCCTCGTCATAACGTTTAAGTCCCCGGTAAATAAGCCCCAGCCCGGTATAGGCTGTTGTAGCGCCACGTTTATCGTTAATATTTTTTTTAAGCGATTGTGCCTTTAACGCGTAAGGCAGCGCCTGCCGGTAAAACTGCAGCTCGGTAAAATCAGATGCTATAGATTGATAGCAAAACGCAACGCCTTTGTTGTTATTCGTTTCCAGAAAAAGTTTTAAGGCCTTTAAGTGATAGGTTAAGGCGGTTTTATAATCGCCCAGTTTTACATACGTGTTACCTATATTTAAGTTTTGCCCCGCTACCGACTCTATACTATTTGCCGACCGTTCCATCTTCTCGCTTAATGTAAGGGCAGTTAACAGGTTAGGCAGGGCGGCGGTATAATTACCTTCCATTTTATATAACAAGCCCGCGGCACTGTAATAATTCAGCTTTATTTTTATACCAACCCCTGTTGCAGCGGCGTTATCTGCCAACTGCTTGCCTTTCTTTAAAAAGTAATGCGCACTATCGGGCATACCGGTATTAAAATAAATAGTTACCATGTGCGAGTACGAGGCGCTTAAAGCGCCCGTATTATTTAAGCCGGTAGCCAGTTTAATGGCGCTATTTACATACTGTTTGGCCAGGTTCATGTCGTATCGGGTAAGCTGGCTTGCCAGGCGGTTAAGCGTGGCGCATGCCTCATCATCGTTTTTATGCAGTGCTATTACGTTTTTCAAACTATCAATAGCCGGGTTTTGGGCGTATAGTTTTATCGAAAAAAGCAACAACAGCAACACTACTTTAAGGGGCCGCATTGATACAACAGTTTAAGGGGTGATTATTTCCCCTAATGTAATTGTTTTATTACCAATTATGTATACCCTCTAAAAGCTTAATAATAAGAAAACAATACATCCATTCGGCCTTCATTTGCTTCATCAAGTATAGCAACAACCAGTTAAACAGCCAATCATCTTTTAGGATGATATGGGTTTAATAAGACTTAGTGCAATACTTACTTTACGGGCCACCGGATTTGTTTACAGGCATTGTTGCCCTTTTATATATGGTCATAGGCCACCACTCAATATCACCCTAAAAGATGATTTTTTGTGAAGATGCGTATGGGTAGTTTTGGAAAAAATATCAGGTGTACTAAAATTACTTCGACCTAAGGTATCTTGATATTAAAACCGAACATACTCATCATGATAAAAAATTTACCAATAAAAATATACCTGCTGTGCTGCTTTAATTTTGTAGCGATAACGGCATTTGCCCAATTACCTGTAAAGGCTACACACCCCCGCATTTTTTTGGATGCGACAACAAAAACATCCCTTTTGGCAAAAAAAAATGCTAACACCACAGAGTGGAAGGCACTGCTGGCGGATGCTAATAAATACCTGCCAAAACAAGTTATTCCCTGGAACGAGGTAACCGCGAGCAGCAACCAATATTATAATACAGGCGATATATTTTATTCGTACTGCGGCAGTAACTGGGAAGTTGCCGCCATGACCATTGGCCTGGCGCACCAGCTAACCAAAAAAAATAATTCCGGTGCCAACCCCACCGCGTACTCGGCAAAACTGCTGCAGTTTGCCGATGTCATTATTAAGGCTTATGCCGATTATCCGCCAAACAAAAACTACAAGCCCAATATATTCCAGTTTAACAGCTCGTACGCCACACGCCATGTGGGCAAAACTATAGCCGTTATTTACGATTGGTGTTATGACGAATTAGGCGAAACCCGTAAGGCTGCATTGCGCAATGTGATGGTTAGCTGGTACAAATACATGAAAACCACTCCCTACGGCCTTAACCAGCTGCAAACCGACCCCACCGGGAATTATTTTGTTGGGCACCTGGTATGTGCCGGTTATATGGGTTATGCCATTGGCAGTGATGACCCTACATCTAAAAAGATGATAGAGTTTGCCAGGCAGCGGTTAACCGGCGCGCCGGGCGTAAGCATCAACCATAATACCAGCACATCGGCTGAGTCGGCTATCAATTACTTCACCCAATCGGTAAAAGGCGGGTTGCCCATCGGTGCAGCCACTACTTACCTGGGCCCTAAAAATATTACCGGCGCACCGCAAAATGATGGTATACCTGTACAGGGCTGGAGCTACGGCGGTGAAACAACCAACTTTTTAATTGATTATTGTTATGCCGTTAAAAGCGCAACCGGCGAGGACCTTATAGTTACCGAAAATCACCTGAAAAGATTCTTTGCCAAAACATCCGAGGCAATGGTACATGCTTATTTCCCTAACAGGTTTCAGTATGATAACAGTAACGATAACGGGTCGTTTTTGGGTTGCACAGCCAACTATGCATTGCCCCTGCGTTTATCAGCCATATTAGCAGGTACGCCCGAGGGTGCCAATATTGAATACTGGTATAAAAACCTACAGCGCCCTGTTAATTTACTAACCGGCAACAAGGGCTACCCGGCATTAAGCTGGGAAAAGCTGCTGTACGGAAATAACCGTACCGCTACCGCAGCCACGTTTAAACCCTATTATCCACAAGTAACTGTAAATATATATACCGCTACCGCGGTTAACAAAGGCCTTCAAAAGTTTTACATGCGCGAGAACTGGACCAAATTATCAACCTGGGCGGCGCTGGAAATGGGTACTGCGGCTTACGATCAGCATAACCATAATAACGCCGGCCACTTTAAAATTGTACGCGGCGACAGTCACGACGGTGATGACCACTTGCTGGTGGGTGCCAATGAAATAGGTAACGGTGGAAATGGCATCGATGGCTCGAGCAATTATGCTTTTGCCAGCAGCCAAAGCAACACCCTGTTTATTGACGATTATGATGATTATGATGCCCGTTCGCAGGATCATGCTAATACCACCGGCGGCCAAACTTCGTATGGCTATGATGTGCCAACGCACCAGGAGCAAAATGATAATTTTTCTTACTTCCGGTCTGATTTGACCAGCGCCTATTATGTGGCCTATACCGATCCTGATACTTCACAGCGTTCACTCAAATACTATTACCGCTCGTTTTTATACCTGCGTGGCGCCAATATATTTTTAGTGTATGATAACCTGCTGGCAAAAAATAGCACCAATGCGTTGGGCCAGTATAAAAAACACCTGCGCTGGCACTTTTTAAGGCAACCGGCGGTAAACGGTAATAATGTTACCGCTACTATGGATAACTCCAAACTGTTTGTACATACGGTATTGCCCGCAACAGTAAATATTGCTGCTGTAAACGAAATCACCAATCCCGATAACGTTTACGGCAGCGGCCTCAACTATTATTTTAATACCCCCACCTGGCGCGCAGAGGTAAATGTACCCGGCAACCCGTTGAAACAGGATATACTGACCGTGTTACAGCCGGGCGCAAAAACAGGCTCGACAGAGATGACCACAACGGCTATAAAAACCCTGGAAAATAACATGGAGGGCAGTATAGTGAAAGTTAACGGCCGCACCGAGGTAGTACTGTTTAACAACAGCGTGGCCAAATACCCGCTGCCTGTGGTCATAGCAACGTACACCTATATGGGGGCAGCCAATGCCACCCACTCACTATGTGGGCTTGACCCTGCCAAAAATTACCAGTTAACCTATAAAGGTGCAACGGTAACCCTTAAACGCACATCAACAGGCACGCTGAAGCCATCACCTTCGGGTGTGTTAACGTTTGTGCTGCCGGCACCTGTTAAGGTTGCCCAAACCATAAAATTTAGTGCCACACGCAGTTTAAAATATGGTACGGCTGATACTGCCCCCGGCGCCACCAGCGATAACCCCGTAATACCTATTACCTATACCAGCAGCAATTCAGCGATAGCCACAATTGTAAATGGCCAACTGCATATTAAACGTGCCGGTGTTACTACCATAACCGCGTCGCAGGCCGGTTCGGTTTATTTTGATGCGGCCAGCTTAGCACAAACGCTTACTGTAACCCCTGTAGCATTAAAAATTGCAGCACCCGAAAAAACAAAAGCCTATGGCTCGGCCAATCCTGTGCTTAAACCTGTTTACACCGGGTTTGTAAACGGTGACACATCAATAGCTACACCACCTGTTTTGGCAACAATAGCTACCATCGCATCGGTACCCGGGGTTTACCCGGTTACAGCAAGCGGTGCGGCATCGGTTAATTATACATTTACCTATGTGCCGGGCAAACTCACGGTAAGCAAAGCGCCGCTTACCATCACTGCCAATAATTTAAGCAAGGTGCAGGGTGCAGCTAACCCTATACTTACGGTAAGCTACAGTGGTTTCGTAAACGGTCAAACCGCGGCTGTATTAACTACTTTGCCTATAGCTACAACTGCGGCTACGGCCTCGTCGCCGGTTGGTAGTTATGTTATAAACGTAGCCGGGGCGGTAGCTGCAAATTACGCACCGGTGTATGTGCCGGGTACGCTAACTGTAACAGCACCCGCATCAGCTAAAATGGCCTCCATTGCCGAAACAAACGGCACCGAAACAGAAGTAACGGTGCAACAGGCATTGTCACCAAATGGCGATGGCATTAATGATGTGCTCAGCATAGCAGGCCTCAATAATTATGCTGATAACAAAGTGGTAATTATGAACACCGCCGGCGCGCTTATATACCAGGCAGCAGGCTACGATAACGTGATCAAAGTATTTAAGGGATATAATAAAAATGGCACTTTACAAAAACCGGGCATTTATTTTTATTTGGTGGAGTATAAAACTGGTACCGGAATTAAACGCAAAACAGGCTATTTCGTGCTGAAGTATTAAGTAGTGTACTGTTTTTTCCATCCGCATGATTAGGGGTAATAATGTGGAGGGCCGGTGCTGATGTGCCGGCTTTTTTGTTTTATATGACAACAGCCTGCCATCTGCACAGTCGCTGTTTACATCATAATAATAGCCGGGTAACAATTCATCAAATATCACAAACAAGGCCAGGTGCATAATGCACCCGGCGTTTGTTTGATCACTAACCAACTTAGTGTTTTTATAATCCAATTAATGAATAAGGAACCCTTATTGCCTTTAACTGGTAAAAGTTAATATTGTCGTTTCTGCTTCTGCAGGTTCAGCTAAGCAACAACAGCCTTAATTGTGATAGCTTAAAGCAAAGCTAATTATAGGTAATTGATTAACTGTAATGAACTATGCTGACACCCCCTTCTTATTTTAAAATTAGTTGTTTAAGCAGGTCATCACTGTTCATAACAGTTTGCAGCAAAATGGAGCCTATTTTTACTGCCGTATAACCATTTATAACCAATCTTCTATAAACCTTCTTTTTAATAAGTATGTGTATACAGTAAGGCTGGAGACTGATAATAGACTAAACCAAAGCCTTTAACGGGTAAAACTGAAGTCGGTTATCATTGGGGTCGGCATGGCCTTTTGCGCTGGTTGTATTGTTAATAAACTACCACATTTAATACGCCTATGAAGAAACCGGACATTTTTGATCATATACAAATTGATGATTACTCCGCGACACCAAAATATTTACAGCTGGCAAATTCTATAATTAATGCACTTGAGGCCAGGGTGATAGAAAAAGGTTATTTGTTGCCGTCAATTAACGAACTCAATTTTCAATTTGATATTTCGCGCGATTCGATACAAAGGAGTTACCGGCACCTTAAAAAGATAGGTGTCGTTAACTCCTTTCCGGGCAAAGGTTTTTGTATTTCCAATATGGATTTCAGGCAAAAGCTAAAAATATTCCTGCTTTTTAATAAGCTGAGCGCTCACAAAAAAATAATATACGACGCTTTTGTTGCTGCTTTAGGCGAAGACGTGGCTATAGATTTTTATATCTATAATAACGACTTCAACATATTTAAAAAATTGCTGCAGGCCCGCAAACAGGAGTATTCGCATTATGTGATCATTCCGCATTTTATTGAAGGCGGTGAGAATGCCCACGAGATAATAAATGCCCTGCCAAAAGATAAATTGATAATGCTTGATAAAGATATTGCCGGCATTGACGGCGAATACGGCGTAGTGTTTGAAAATTTTTCGAAAGACCTTTACGGCGCGTTATGCCAGGCGCATGAGCAATTGAAAAAATATACCACCATCAAACTGATCTTCCCGGATCATGCCTATTTCCCGGTCGAAATTATAGACGGGTTTCAAAAATTTTGCAGGCAGCATAATTTCGGCTACGAAGTGACCGGTAATATCAGCACCGCCCAAATAGGCAAGGGAGATGTATTTATTAACCTGATGGAGGATGACCTGGTTATATTGCTTGAGCGTATAATGGACAATGGGTACGAAGTAGGACAAGATGTAGGGGTTATATCGTACAACGAAACGCCTATAAAAAAATTGATACTGGACGGTATAACAACCATCTCTACCGACTTTAAGTACATGGGCGCAGCGGCAGCAAATATGATATTAGAGAACTCGAAAAGCCATATCGAAGTGCCTTTTTATTATACCTCAAGGGCTTCGTTATAATGTGTTAATTAAATTAGAGAAAATATCTCTATTATTGCTTCATTACAACCTGCTATATCCCCGGTTTAATACATTTCGCTATGAAAAAATACATTCTTTTCTTCTTTTTAATAAGCACACTTACAGTTAGTGCACAGCAGCAATACATTACCGAAAAGAATATCCAATACTATCCCGCGGCAGACAATGCAAAGGACGCTTACCTGGCATCGCAATGCACGCTTGACCTTTACTACCCTAAAGGGGCTAAGGACTTTGCAACAATAGTGTGGTTTCACGGGGGTGGTATTACCGGCGGCGTAAAGGAAATACCCAAAGAACTAATGGAAAAAGGCTATGCCGTAGTTGGCGTGGAATATCGCTTATCGCCAAAGGTTAAAGCGCCGGCTTATATTGAGGACGCGGCAGCAGCTGTAGCCTGGGTATTTACACATATTGGTGAATATAGCGGCAGCAAAAAACTCATTTTTATATCGGGCCACTCGGCAGGCGGCTATTTGGGGACGATGATAACGCTTGACAAAAGCTACTTAAATAAATATAATATTGATGCCAATAGTATTGCCGCGCTTATTCCTTTCAGCGGGCAGGCAATTACCCATTTTACCGTAAGGGGCGAAAATAACATAGCGCCTTTACAGCCCACTATAGATAAATACGCACCCCTTTATTTCGTTCGCGCTGATGCACCGCCAATACTTTTAATAACGGGCGACCGTGAAAAGGAATTATTTGGCCGCTACGAGGAAAATGCCTACCTGAACCGTATGCTAAAACTGGTAGGCCATAAGCGCACTACCCTATATGAATTGCAGGGCTTTGATCACGGTGGTATGGCTGCACCTGCCTTCCCGCTTTTATTAAATGAGGTATCTGCTGTAAGTAAAGAGATCTCTGGCAAATAGATCACGGTCAATTCTATAACTAAATCGTTACAGCAATTCGTAGCACTTATTTATTTTTTGCGCATTATTTACAAACTAACCCGTTATTTTAGTGCCAATATTTTGATGTAACTAATTGCTTTATTGCCGGCTCATGCCGGGAGTTTCGCGGTCGCGCCAAATAAAACTAACCAACTCAAATGAAAAAAAATCTATTTATAGCGGCAGCCCTGCTGTTTACCTTGTCGGTTAACGCGCAGCAAAAAGTAATTCCTTTGTACACAGGTGCAGCACCGGGTTCCGAAAGCTGGACCTGGCAGGAAGCTACTGTTGATGCCTTTGGCTCAAAAGCCGTTTATAATGTGAGCAGCCCGTCGTTAACCGTTTTCCGTGCCGATACTAACGTGCAGGCAACCGGCGCGGCGGTTATCATTTGCCCGGGCGGCGCTTTT
>JBDSIC010000457.1:0-5174 GCA_039918195.1 Mucilaginibacter sp. | reverse complement strand
GCGACATATAATTTTTTGTACTGGCCAGTCCATATTTCATATAACAACGCTCCTCGTACAAAAATCATTTCCTTACCCATCATTGGTTTCACAACCGGGATAACAGTCGGGTCGTTAGCTATAATGGCCTCATGTAGTACAGTTAAAAACTTCTGACGTCCTGCCGGGGCTTCGCCAATTAATTTGGTAATGTTCATAAACTAAGATAGGCAAATCAATTGAATTATGTACACAAGTAGATAATTTGACCGCGTACTAATCAGGCTAATTTAAAACACAACCAACCGGTTAGTTGACTTTTATGCCACTGCACGGTTCTAATTGCCCAACCCTACATTACCTGGCTAATTTCACATAGTGAAGTACCGTGTTTTCCCGCCTAAAATAGCGTGCTTTCCTGCTTAAAACGGGTCATATACTTCCCGATATTTAAACTGTATCTGCCTTATTATCAATTTAATTATTAAAACCTTAAAATAAATATCATGACAACTAAATTCGGATTCACAAAAATGACTATCCAGGAATTTGAAACCTGGATAACCACCTTACAAATAGCCCGCACCATTTTAACCGTGCAGGAGCATCACACATACATTCCTTCTTATTCCTCATTTAACGGTTCAAACCATTTTGATATGCAACTGGGCATGAAAAATTATCATGTAAACCAGAATGGCTGGAACGATATAGGGCAGCATTTTACCACATTTCCGGATGGCACCATACTTACCGGTCGTTCGCTTGAAAAATCGCCGGCTTGTATTACCGGGCAAAATGCTAATGCCATTTGCATTGAAAACGTGGGCAATTTTGATACAGGGAAGGATAATATGACAACTGCACACCGCGATACCATTATTCGCATTACGGCAAAATTGTGCAAGCGGTTAAATTTGCCGGTGAACAGCAACAGCATTGTTTATCACCACTGGTTTGATTTGAGCACCGGGCAACGCAACAATGGTACTAAAAATAATAAAACCTGCCCCGGTACCGGCTTTTTTGGAGGGAATAAAGTAAATAATTGCGAAGCCAATTTCCTTCCCCTTGTAGCAGGCCAAACGGCTCCACCGGTAGCACCTGTAACCAACATACTAAAATATGTAAGCGTTACTGCTTCTACATTGAATATCCGTACCCAGCCAGGCGCTATAAGCCCTAAAGCAGCAGACAGGCAACCGGCTACTCTTGGAGCTGTTTTACGTGTATACCAGGAACAAAATGGCTGGTACAAAATTTCCGGAAGCCAGGCACATTGGGTAGCAGCGCAGTACACCGTAACGGTAAAATTGGCAACTGTTACAGCTACTACTTTAAATGCCCGCAGCGGACCCGGCCCATCATACGAAAAAATTGGCTCGTACTTAAAAGGCCAGGAATTATTTATAGTAAAAGAAGAAAATAAATGGTGTAAAGTGAATATGGATGAGCGATGGGTAAGTAAGGATTTCTTAGCCTTTCCATAGTGCTAACTAACCCGCCTTTGCAGGTTTATTTGTATATCTTTTTAAGGCTGCCCTTACCTTTTCATGTAACGGGAATTCTATATAATAAGCAAATACACCTGCAGTAGCTATCACTATTGCAAATGATACAACACAAGCTATTGCATGCGACAGATGCAACACGTCCCTTAAATAAGGAATGATGATCCGGATTGAAAAATATTGATGTATAAGGTAAAGAGAATACGATATTTTACCCAAAAATAACGTTATACCATTTATTATCCAACCTATTAATCCGTACACAAACAGATAAAACATGGTAAAATAAATACCGAGCATTATCAAATGTTCCTGGAACGATATATGAGGCAGCATACGGCCTTTTGGGTGCAGCGTAAACATTAGCACCAGGCTGCACAATACCAGCAAGTGTCTTAATATTGTTGGTTTTTCATTGTGCATTTTATAAAAAATAATGCCGGCGAAAAACAGCGGCGCCTGGTTTAAAAATTCAATACGATACGATATTTTGAACAGCAAATAATCTATATTTATCAATGGCGATACAAAATGGAAACTAAATATGAAAAGTAAGCCGGCAGCTACCCACCACTCTATATTTTTAATTTGCCGCGTTATTAAAGCAACCGTTATCAGCACATAAAAAATGAATTCCACAGCAAGCGACCAATAGGAGTTATCTACCTCAGGGATACCTAAAATATGTGGTATCATGGTAATATTGCCCGCGAAAATTTTAGCTGTCAGCTCGTCTTTTTTGAAAATAAGGTAAAGTGTTGATGTAAATAATAAGGCAGCCCAAAATGTTGGATATAATCTCGAAAATCGTGATAAAACAAAATCCTTCCAGCCCTTGGCACGTTCAACAGTCATCAAAATAACATAGCCGCTGATGATGTAAAACAGATCGACACCGGTGCCGCCCACCTTAAAAATGGTATCTTTAAACTCAGTACCTAACACGTAGTGAAAACATACTACCATAACAGCGGCGATGCCACGGAAAGCGTCCAGCTCAAGAATTCTTTTTTTAACCATTTAGGGAAAATATTAAATCGCTCTGTTAAAATCCATAATAACCAGGCAAGCACGAAGATAATATTTTGGCTTAAAGGTAAAGGTAGTTATATCGCATTTCCGAACAAAAAAACGTGTTAAGGTTTTAAAGTGGCGAAATTTGGATAAGTTAAAGGGTTAACTGCGGTTAATTTTAAAGGATCGCAATTACCATAATATACGGAGCTGGCACCGTCATCTCTTTGCTGCGAAAAGCCAAAATGAAGCAGGCCGTCCATAACTTCCACATCAGGGACACCGGCATTTGAAGTGCCTACAATGGGATTACCTACTATATAGCCTAAAGTAATTTTATGGGTGCTGGTATTTTTTTTTGAATATAGATCAGACAGGTTACCTATATACAAGGCTACTTCGCCTGTCAAATTTCTTTCAATGCCCATATATACTATTTTATCGCTAACTATTTTTACCGGCATGGGCGACCTTAAAATAGTGCAGGCAGAGGTAAATTTTTCAAACCCTGTAAAATCAGTATTCATATAAAATAATTGCGGTGCCGAAAGCTCCGACCGTAAACCTCCTATTATTTTATTATTTACACTATCATAACACAATGATGCTTCCGCAAAATCGTGCGGCCCGCCATCGTCAATTACATCCGTATGGGCCCTTATTTTTGGATTGGCTATATCGATTGATAAAAACCCGACTTTTGAGCCTGAGTCTGAATGATAACTCGTTATCATTTTATCGCCTATCTGTATCATGTCGTAAAAATTACCAATAATACGCTTATGAGAGGTTATCTCGCCAAGCACATCTATAAAGGTCCATGTAACACCATAATCTGTTGAGGTCCATAACTCATGGTACGTTTTGCCGAAGCTAAAGCTGTCCCCTTTATTTTGAATGATAGCCCATAGTTTACGCGTACTATCAACCCCTAAAGCCGAACAGCGTGTGCCTTTGCTATTGGTGCCATTGTCGGGCTTTATTAACTTTAAAGGGCTCCAGGTGGCTCCCTTGTCATCCGAGTATGAGGTGTACGAAACTAAATCGGATGCGTTGTGTGCTGAACCTGAAGTATAACCTATGTATAATCTCCCAAAACCGTCTGCACACATTTTACCCTGTACCCATACATTCGTTCGCCCATGCCCGTCAGGTAACCTTTTTATCTGGATGGTGGGATAAAATGACTGTTGCTTATATACATCGTTGTCTTTTTTTGAACAAGCTGATAAAAAAAGGCTGACAAAAAGAGCGGCGAGTAATTTATTTTTCACTATAACTTATTGGGGATAATCCATCTGCAATATAATTATAATTAATGTGCTATAAAAAATAAAACACTTCTATCGTGTAAATTTTACACAATTTATTGCAACTCCCTTTCAAGGTTATCAAGCATTTGCAGCCAGCTGGGGTAAGCGCCGGTGCGTTTAGCCACATCTTCGGGTGCATTTTGGTGTAGTATGAGTTTAGTTTTCCCTTCGTAATTCTCAAATAATATGGTTACCATAGTTTCCAGCGGCCAATCAGGGTCCTTCCCGGCATCATCAGCCACAGCCCGGTTGCCGTGTTCATCGGCATTACTTATACTGTAAACAATTTTTTCGGGTGATGTTATTTCTATGTATGTCCCTATACACCAGCAATCACCATAGTTAGGCACACTTATGCACGAGTGAAATGTACCCCCCTCCCGCACATCAATATGTTTAAAATGTATTGAGCAGCCGTCAGGGGCAAACCATTTTTTAAGGTGCTCTGCGTCTGTCCAGGCGCTGAATACTAATTCGCGTGGTGCGTTAAACAGGCGTGTGATAACTATATCGCCCGCCGCTGCATTGATGCCTCTGCTTTTTGTTGTCATTTTTTATCCTCCTTAGCCTGTATTTCATTCAGGTAATTTTCCAGGTTATCCAATTTATTGTTCCAGAATTTTTTGTACTGCTCAACCCAGGCAGCTACTTCCCCAAGTTTCTCTAAACGCGCTTCGCAAAACCGCTCGCGGCCCTGTTGTTTTATCTTTATCAGCCCGCATTCGCTGAGTATCTTCAGGTGTTTGTAAATGGCCGTCCGGCTTACATCAAAATTACCGGCTACCGAGTTAACGTTTAACGCTTGTGTGGATATCATATTTAATATCTCGCGCCTTGTGGGGTCGGCTATGGCCTGGAATGTATCTCTTCGCATAATATGTAACCTTTTGGTTTCAAATATATAGGTAACCTTTTGGTTATGCAAATTAATTTCAATTTTTATAGGGCAGGACAAAACAAAAGGATGTTTACCGGGCTTAAGTATAAAATTTTTAACATTACACTAAAAAACGTAGCTTCGGCTTTTTATTAATTTACTACCCTTTTTTGCATGGTAAAAACTTTGCGCTGGCGTGTTGCCCAGCTTTTTGAGGCCCGCTGGTGGAAAAAATATCTTGCCCATAAAGATGTTACTACTTACTTAAAATGGAAAAGGGGTTACTGGCAAAACGTATTAGAACGTATTGGCAAAAACCTTAACATGCAACCCGGCCAGCATATACTTGATGCCGGCTGCGGCCCCGCAGGCATATTTATTATTTTAGATGAGTACAAGGTTACAGCTGTCGACCCGCTGCTTGACACTTACAGTGCTACCCTTCCGCATTTTAAACCCGGTATGTACCCGTATGTAGAT
>JBDSIC010000456.1:0-7049 GCA_039918195.1 Mucilaginibacter sp. | reverse complement strand
AACCCTCCTAAATCCTCCCGAAAGGTAAGACTTTAAAGCCCCCTTTCCCTCGGGGAGGGGTTGGGGTGAGCTCACCCCCCGCTTACCGGCGGAATAATAGCGATCTCATCATGCTGATGAATATTATCCTCGGGCAGGGCATATTCGTTATTTACGGCTATAAGGTATGAAGAAAGCTGCTTAAGCCGCGGGTATTTAGCTTCCAACACATACTTCAGGTTGTATACCGTGGCATCGTTATCCAGTTCCAGTTCTATAGTTGGGTTGCCAAAAATATCTTTAGCTATTCCAAACGCTAAAATGTTTATGTTCATACATATATTTTTTTACTTTTGACTATTGCAAAGATGCAACATCCAGTTAGCTTATGGTCCATATATTGGGCTTTTTTTATCAATAACGTAAAGGGGAGAGCAGGGTATGTCGTTAAAAGCTATAGCTAATTTACCGGTGACAAAAATTAATGGATCAGGTGCTGAAGATATGTTTGATGCCCTGGCTATTGAAGAACCGTTAGAAATACGGCTGGAGTATGGCGCAAGCGGTGACCGCAGAGTGCAAAATATCTCAGTAACCATGCGTACCCCCGGCAATGATGCCGAACTGGCCACTGGTTTTTTATATACCGAAGGTATTGTCACTAAAAAAGAAGACATTGCCACGGTTGAGCATTGCTTTATAGCCTGTGCTGAAAATAAAGAGAACGTGATACAGGTAAGCCTTAACCAAACTATCACCCCCAGCCTGTTAAATACCGAACGTAATTTTTATACCACTTCCAGCTGCGGTGTGTGCGGCAAAGGTTCTATTAATGCCATACGTACGGTAAACAACTTGGAGCAGAAAGAAGATAAGAACACGGTTATTACCGATGTATTGTATAAACTCCCCGATATTTTAAGTCAGCACCAAAAGGTTTTTGCCGACACCGGTGGTTTGCATGCTTCGGCCTTGTTCACGCCCGAAGGCGAGTTGCTGCTGGTTCGGGAGGATGTTGGCCGGCATAATGCTTTGGATAAGCTGGTAGGGGCGGCTATAACTACAAACCTGCTGCCTTTAAACGGGCATATTTTATTGCTAAGCGGCCGCGCCAGTTTTGAGCTGGTGCAAAAAGCAGTGATGGCAGGCATTAATATTATAGCAGCCGTAGGCGCGCCATCGAGCCTGGCCGTACAACTGGCTGAAGAATTTAATGTTACACTGGTAGGATTTTTGAGAGATAAACGTTTTAATATATACACCGCGGCGCACCGCGTTTTGATACCTAATTATGAAGCTTCGCATTAAAGGCAATGACATAAGATACCGGCTTACCAGAACTGATGTTGACCGGTTTGCTGCCGCAGGCAGGCTGGAAGAAACCATAAACTTTGCAGGGCAGCCGCTATTATATGTTTTGCAGGAAACGGCTGATGATAAGCTATCGGTTGCTTACGAGAATAATATCATCACCCTGTTTATGCCATTAGATTTAAAGAACGAGTGGGTACATAGTGAAAAAGTGGGCTATAGTAATGCCTACGGCGACCTGCATTTATTGATAGAAAAAGATTTTAAATGCCTTGATAACGTAGAGGAAGACCAAAGTGATAATTACCCCAATCCTTTAGCAAAAAACTGATATGAGCCACGAGGTAAAACACCCCGCCGAAGAGAACCCCGAAGAACTACTTGACTTGCGACTGACCGGGCCTAAAAAATGGGCTGCGGGTATACCTGCTGTTACCGAAGCTTTAAAAGATATTGTTGAAGAAACAGGCGGTGTAAGGGGCATCAAGGCTTTGTTCAAAATGAACCAAAAGGGCGGTTTCGACTGCTCCAGCTGTGCCTGGCCCGATCCGGACGATGACCGCTCGGCACTTGGTGAATATTGCGAAAACGGGGCAAAGGCTTTAGCCGAAGAGGCCACTACCAAAAAGCTGACCGCCGAATTTTTTGCCGAAAATTCTGTAGACGACCTGGCAAAACTTAATGATTACGAAATAGGCAAAAAGGGCCGTATAGCGGAGCCTGTTTACCTGCCCAAAGGTGCCACGCATTACCAGCCCATCAGTTGGGACCACGCTTTTAAAAAGATAGCCGAACACTTGAATAGTTTGGCTTCGCCTGATGAAGCGGCATTCTATACATCCGGGCGTACCAGTAACGAAGCTTCGTTTATGTACCAGCTGTTTGTACGCGAATACGGCACCAACAACCTGCCCGATTGCTCGAACATGTGCCACGAATCTTCGGGTGTTGCATTGGGTGAAACTATTGGCATTGGCAAAGGCACTGTTACCCTGCAGGATTTTTATGATACGGATGTCATCATCATCATGGGGCAAAATCCGGGTACCAACCACCCGCGTATGCTTAGCGCGCTGGAAAAAGCCAAAAACAATGGTGCCAAAATAATCGCGGTAAACCCGCTGTACGAGGCCGGCTTGATGGCATTCAAAAATCCACAGAACATAAAAGGCGTTATCGGCAATGGTGTCCAACTTACCGACTTATATCTGCAGGTTAAAATTAATAGCGACATAGCCCTGCTAAAAGCCATAGAACTATTACTTTATCGTGCCGAAGAGGCTAATCCCGGTACGGTGTTCGACCACCGGTTCATAGCTGATAAAACCGTTGGATATGAAGATTTTGCTAAGGCTATCCAGCAATACGATGTAAACGAGTTGGCAAATGCAGCCGGCGTTCCGCTTGTGAAGATAGAACAGGCAGCAGCCATGATTGCCAAAACCAGCAAGATCATTATATGCTGGGCAATGGGCATCACACAACATGTTAACGGGGTTGATACTATAAAGGAAGTAGTGAACCTTACTTTGCTTAAAGGCGCAATAGGCAAGCCGAATGCGGGTTTATGCCCGGTGCGCGGCCACAGTAACGTGCAGGGTAACCGCACGATGCTGATATTCGATAAGCCCGATCTAAAGCTGATGGACAAGATAAAGACGGTTTTTGGCTTTGATCCCCCCCGCCAGGCAGGGCACGACGTAGTGGAAAGTATTGTAGCCATGAATGAAGGTAAAGTGAAGGTGTTTTTTTCGATGGGCGGCAACTTTCTTTCGGCTACACCGGATACGGTTTATACGGCAGCCGGGTTACGTAAAACCAACCTCACCGTCAATGTATCCACTAAGCTTAACCGCAGCCATTTGGTGGTAGGCGAGGAGTCGATCATCCTGCCAACACTATCGCGCAGCGATAAGGATGTGGTGAACGGGGTAGAGCAATTTATTTCATGCGAGAACTCGATGGGTGTGGTGCAGATGTCGAAAGGGATACTGGAGCCGGTGTCGACAGACCTGCTAAACGAAACACAAATAGTATGTGAACTGGCAAAAGCTACATTGGGCAGCCGTTCGGTAGTCGATTGGGATAAATATGCCAACAGTTACGACGAAGTACGTAACGTGATAGCGCAGGTAATACCGGGGTTTGAGGATTACAACAAACGGGTGCGCCAGCCTGCCGGGTTCTATTTGCCAAACGCACCGCGCGAAGGCCGGTTTGAAACCGAAGGCCTGAATAATAAAGCGGCATTCACGGTTACTACTGTGCCGGACAATAAAATCGCCGAAGATGAATATGTACTGGCTACCATCCGCAGCCACGACCAGTTCAATACGACGATCTACGGGCTTGACGACCGGTATCGCGGCGTGCATAATGAGCGCCGGGTAATATTCATGAACAAAAAGGATATAGAGAAAGCAGGCTTCCAGCCCGGCGAAAAGGTGGACTTGTTCAATTACCACGATGGCGTAGAGCGGGTTGCAAGGCTATTCGTGGTTGTTCCGTATGATATACCCGAAGGGAATACAGCGGGCTATTATCCTGAAACGAATGTGCTGGTGCCCATAAACAGCGTGGCGCTTAAAAGCAACACGCCGACATCAAAATACATTGTTATAAAGATAAGGAAGCATGTACCCATCAGTTAACGTTGCACAGTTTGTTTCTTAGATGAAATAATGCCGGTGATAATAAAAAGCGCGATAACCCCGAGGCATAAATAAATGAACAACAAGGGCATTTTTACAACAAGGGTTTGATCTTTTTGCGGCATCCTCCAGGCTTTAACTACGTCAACAAATGATGCCGGGCTTTTCTTTTTCATCACGATCACGCCCCGGCGGTTCACCATGCCCGAGTACCCGTCATTACTATTCACCACAATGTCCATCCGTGTTTCAACCGCCCGTAACCGTACATTGTAAAAATGCAGGTCGACGAGGTATGAATTGCTGAACCATCCGTCGTTACTCAGGTTTAGTATGAACTGTGCGCCTTGCTTTAAGGCATCGTAAGATGCCGAGGGTACAGTAGCCTCGTTACACACAATGATGCCCGCTTTGCCATAGGGCGTGTTGATTATCCTGCCACCTTTTCCCGGTGTGGCGCTATCGCCGCCGCTGCTTAAAAACGGAAATATCATCCCTGCAAACGGCTCTTCAATAAAGGACAGCAGGTACTGTTTATCAAAACGCCCCGTTAATTTACCATCGGGCGTTATGCCGTACACAGAATTGTAAACGCTTTTGCTTCCAGTGTCCGTGTTAATGCCAATAACATGTGTAACTGCGGCGGGTTTACTTAGCCTTAACAGTTCATTTACCAGGTCATCATCCTTGCGGTAGGTCCACGGTATAGCCGATTCAGACCATAAGGCAATATCTGGTTTCATCAGCGTGGCGGTGCTGTCAAGCTCCAGCATATTATTTACCAACGCATCGCCGGTATTGTCGTCCCATTTTGTTTCGGGCGGCAGGTTTTGGGCGAGTATGGCTACGTTAACGTAAGCATCATCCTTTATAAATGGGTTACGCATTGAAATCGCCATAACAGATCCGGCTAACATATATAGCGCAAATACTGCTACAGGTATCAAGAGTTTAACCCATTGCTTTTTGTATATAAATCCGGCTAACAGGAAATTAACCAGCACCACAGCAAAACTCAATATATGTATGCCAAAAAACTCGGCAGGTTGTATAGCGCTCAAATTATCGGCAAGCGCCATGCCCGAGTGAAACTCAAACCACGGCATGCGCTGAGAGAACATCATCAGCAACCATTCGAAGGTGGTGAATAAACTGGCAGCCAACAGGCCGTTCAATAAAATATTGCCCGTTTTTGTGGTTGATGCTTTTCTGATCCGGCTAAAGCAAAAGGTAAGCAGGCTGAAGTAACTACAAAGGATGGCTGCACATACTATAAATATCAATATGCCATAGATCACGCTGCTGCCGGTAAAGCGGTGGGCACCGGGTATCATCCAGTAAAAAGAGGGGATGGCCATGCTCAGTCCAAACAAAAACCCCGACCGCGCGGCCTGTTTTGGTGTTTGTTTAACCAACACCAAAAACAGGGGTATAAAGCAAACCCAGGCCAATATAAAGTTTACCTGGGTGGCAGCAAACACGGTTAGTAAACCCGAAAGTATTGCTTTAGCCGCGTCGCCGGCTATAAATTTACGCATTTGTAAAACTAATACTTTGCGTTAAATTATTGCACCAATACTTTGCCGGTTTTAGTAACGCCCCCATTAAGTTTTGAATTATACAATTAAAGCTTTGCTATCAATATAACAAAGCTTTACCTGGAAGTATGGGCAAACGCCGGTAACTTGCTTGTCATCATGCCCGAAAAATATGACAGCCTGGGAAAAATTGCCTGGGAGCAAAGCCTGTCGTTAAATTATATAGATACTAACAACGAGATAGCCGAAAAATATATGGTTTATGCCGAAAATAGTCCAACCTTGGAACACCTTTTCGGGATTAATGGTAACATACCTTTACTGGCCACCTATGTGATAGATACATCAAAGCAAGTGGCGTATCATCACGCCGGCCCAGATTTTGAGAGGCATTTCCCCCCTGATATTCTATCTGCCGTATATCATTCAGCAGTTGCAGCTAACAGCAAAAGATCCGCATAATTTATATTAGTTTTACAAGCAGGTTAAATTGCAAGGGGTAAACATTAAATTTACCCCTTTGTTATGTTTAAGCTAAAGGCTTTACCTTTATATTATATATATACATGAAGCTTGAAAAACGCGATTACGATGCAATTATAGTAGGCTCGGGCCCTAACGGGCTGGCCGCGGCAATTTTATTACAGCAGCAAGGCCTGTCGGTACTGGTTGTGGAGGGTAAGCCCACCATAGGCGGTGGCTTGCGTACTGCCGAACTTACCCTGCCGGGCTTTAAGCATGATATATGCTCGGCTGTGCACCCCTTGGCAGTTGGCTCGCCATACTTTAAAACATTGCCGCTCGCCCAGCACGGCTTGCAATACCTATACCCGGATATTGACGCTGCTCACCCGCTGGACAACGGCAAGGCAGCAGTCCTCAAGCGCTCGGTAGAGGAAACTGCCCGGCTCCTTGGTGCCGATGAACAAACCTATTTAAACATAATGCGGCCTTTGGTAAGGGACTGGCCGGGGTTGGCCGCTGATGTGCTCGGCCCATTGCATTTCCCTAAAAAGCCCTTTGCTTTGGCAGCGTTCGGCCTATCAGCTATGCAGCCGGCAATAATGCTGGCCCGGCGTTTTAAAACCCCGGAAGCAAAAGCCCTGTTTGCAGGGATGGCAGCACATTCCATTCAGCCCTTATCAAACATAGCAACTTCGGCCATAGGGTTGGTGCTGATGGCCAACGGGCATTTAGGCGGCTGGCCTATACCCAAAGGCGGTTCGCAAAGTATTGCAGACGCGCTGTCCTCGTATTTTTTATCACTGGGAGGGAAGATTGAGGTGAATACCTACATTACTTCGCTTGATCAATTACCATCGGCATATGCGGTATTGTTTGATATTACACCCAAACAATTGCTGCAGATAGCCGGGCATAAATTTTCATCGCTATACAAATGGCAATTGGAGCGCTACCGCTATGGCGATGGCGTATTTAAAATAGACTGGGCGCTGGATGCACCTATTCCTTTTACCGCCGAAGAATGCCGTAAGGCGGGCACCTTGCATTTGGGAGGAACGATTGAAGAACTGATCGCCTCTGAAGCGGCATCAGGCAATGGTCAACA
>JBDSIC010000455.1:0-3564 GCA_039918195.1 Mucilaginibacter sp. | reverse complement strand
GCAATCAGGAAGTACTCAGCTTTCAAATCAACTTGCAGTGCATCATTAATATAATTGAAAGATAGGTTGGTAGTTTTTTGATTGCTGAATGTATTACGGAATATATAGTGATTAGATACCCAATTGGTATAAACCAACCCCGGCGAACTGCTTTGCACATATCCGCCCAAAATAATTTTACCCGTTTTGTTGTTACCAGCAAGCAATAGTTTGGCATCATATAAAAAGTCGCCAAAGTTGCGGCCCGCTGCTATTTGGTTAAAATTACCTTCCAGTGCCACCCTGTCGCTAAAGCGGTAGCTAAACTTTGCTTTAAGCGTTACGTTTTGAAAAGTTGAACCTTGTTTTTTGTCCATCTGTACTATTCTTGGCACCGTAATCGTAGTATCGCTCACATATTGCGAGTAAGTGTACAGATCATGCGTAAGGCCCAGGTCCAGCTTAAACTCGTTTTTTACAAACTGATTTGATTTACCACGCAGGTAAAAACTGTACGAAAAATCATTTTGTATATGGCTCACTGTTAATGAATCCCTTGAACGGTTTGATCCAAAATAATAATCAGGAAACACATTATAAACATCAGCATCATTTTGTATAAAATGATACTTCTGCGTATTATAATTAAAAGTATAAGCTACTCGTTGGGTAGGTAATATATTAGCAGTTGTTTTTTGTACCAGTGTATCAATGCGGCCTATATAGTAAAACTGTTTCAGGTAAAAACCGGTGGTTTTCCAGTTGGTATAGGTAAAAGGCAGGCGTACCGCCTCTGTAGCCAGATCAATAGATGCCTTGCCTGTAAATATGGTATCCTTTAATATTGATCCTGTTTCGGGTGCTTTTAAGTTATTAAAAGTTAAGTTACCTAATAAATTGTACCGCTTGTTTTTTGATTCATACCAGGTAAAAATGGCCGCATTTAGTTGTGCTACATTTTGGCCCAGCGTACTGTAACTATAATAGCCCTTTGACCCTGTAAAATTCAAGTTAAACCCTACGTTCCAGTTAGGTTTAATATTTTGAGTATGTATCAGTTTAAATACTTGTTCGGTTTTGCCCCCCGTTACCAACGACATAATGGTTATTGGTGCCTGCGCGCGGTAGTATTGTATATCCTGTGGGGTGAGTATATAGGGATCAAGCGTATGCAAGCCCACATCAAACCCAATAATGCGCGAAGGCTCAAACAGCAGGGGGCGCGATGCAAACCCGGTACCGCCCAAACTTATGCGTGGCGTACGTGGTTGAAACAGCGGACTATAGTTTTCAAAATTAGTAAGCCCGGTATCCAGCGGAAACACCTGTGTGCTATCATTCAGCAACCTTTCATTAGTTACTTTGATCAATTTTGAGCTTAATATTACGGTATCCTGCTTGTTTTCTTCACGTTTACGCAGGGTGTCCAGCAATTGGTCGGGGGTAAGTTCAACAGGCGGGGTTCTTGAGGTAACACTGTCACGGGCAAAGGGGTTTTGCCCCTGTCCCGCGGGCCCATAACCGGGTGATGCCCCCGGGTAACCAGGGGTATATTGTGCAAAGGCCACTTGTGCCATTGCGCATATAAATAATAAAAGTAAATATTTAAACGTGTTATGACCCATTAAAGACCAGCGATCAAATTTTTAAGTATTACAGTCATTTTAGGCTCGGCTTCCTGCGCTACCGCTATAATTTCTTCTACCGATACCGGTTTTAATATTTCCGGGAAACCTTCATCTGTTAATACTGATATGGCAAATACCGGGAGACCCATATGGTTGGCTACAATTACTTCGGGTACGGTACTCATGCCTACCGCGTCGCCGCCTATTATGCGTAAGTATTTATACTCGGCACGGGTTTCTAAATTAGGCCCGGTTACGGCTACATAAACTCCCTTATGACAGGTGATTTTATTAGCTATGGCAATATCCAGCCCCTTATCTATCAAATCCCACCTGTAAGGCTGGCTCATATCCGGGAAACGAGGGCCCAATTCACTTTCGTTGCGGCCCAACAACGGGTTGTCAGTTTGCAGGTTGATATGATCCTCAATGATCATCAGGTCGCCTTTTTTGTAAGATGGATTTAACGCGCCGCTGGCATTTGAAACCAGCAGGGTTTTGATGCCCAGCATTTTCAAAACCCTAACCGGGAAAGTAATTTGCTGCATGCTATAACCTTCGTAATAATGCAGACGGCCCTGCATGGCTACTACCTTTTTGCCGGCCAGCATACCAAATATCAATTTACCCGAATGAAACTCCAACGTTGATATCGGGAAATCGGGAATGTTGGAATACATTAATTGTTTCTCAACTTCAATTTCGTTAACCAGCGCGCCTAAGCCTGTACCTAATATTATACCCACTTCGGGTTCAAAATCGCCAATGCGGGTTTTAATGTAGCTGGCTGTGTTCTGTATATTGTCTAACATAATTTTTTACTGATTGATCAAATCTCTCGCCACTGTTATTTAAAAACTTTACGCCTATGGGTATTACCAAAACAGGCATTTTTTTAATTATTGGCAGCAGTTCATCTACACGTAAACGTTGCGCATCCTTTTCTGTTGTAATAATTAATTTTTTTTGTGATGCGCAAGCATTAAAATCATCGGCAAGTTTAGTGATATTTTTTAACGTAAACGGATGATGGTCGGGATAATTATGATGAATTATGCTGCCTGTATGCTTTTGCAGATGCTGCAACAAAGGCTGCGGATTAGCTATACCAGTCAATAAAAAAATGGTAGTATCATGGTCAATTTGCATGTCAACACTGATACCGCTTATATCCCGTAAAGGCTGGTAGTTTATAGCGGTGAAATACAACTGCTGATAGGGTAGCTGGTCAATAATGCCTGTAACTTTTTCCTGTTCAGTTTTATGCAAATTCTCCGGGCATTTGGTGATGATAATGATATCTGCCCGCCATCGTCCATCAAAGGGTTCGCGCAGGCTACCTGCCGGCAATACCAGTTGCGGCCCGTTGATTGAGTTATAATCAAACAGCAAAATGCTCAATCCCGGTTTAACGGCTCGGTGCTGGTAAGCGTCATCCAGTATAATTAAGTTATGTTGGGGGATGAGTTGTTGTATACCATGCACCCTGTCTTCGCAAACCGCGACAGTAACATCCGGAAATTTTTGATGGAACTGTGCCGGTTCATCGCCAATAGTTTCGGCAGTATCTGCTGGGTTAGCTAAGCGATAACCCTTAGTTTTTCTACCATAGCCGCGACTTAAAGTAGCCAACTTATATTCAGCTTTAAATAAGCGCACCAGGTATTCGGTCATGGGGCTTTTGCCTGCGCCGCCAATGGCCAGGTTGCCTATAACTATCACGGGTGTTTTAAACTCGTGGCTTTTAAAAAAACCTGCATCATACAGCCAGTTGAGTAGCATTACTACAACCCCATATATTATAGAAAACGGAAATAATAGCAGGCGCAGGTATTTCATTAGGGGTAAAGATAGGAAAACAGCAGGTATTAAGTATTTTTTGCGCTTTGTCATTTCGAACGTAGAGAGAAATCTATACATTGGCAAGTAGTACATATTGCTCCCTGTTATAAATTGC
>JBDSIC010000454.1:0-3499 GCA_039918195.1 Mucilaginibacter sp. | reverse complement strand
CCGTCCCTGAAACCAAAGCTGGTGCCCGTTTTCCAGGCCACCCGCTGCGACGAGCTAAATTGCTGCCATAGCAGTTCTTCACCCGGTCGCATTACCTCTTCCATAGCCTGCAGCGTAAAATAAACCGAGCCTGCGTCCAACAGACCATCGGTTTGCAGGTCCGGTTTTTCGTGAGGTACTTTGGTATAAACCGGGCGATGCAAGTCTGCAGGGTCGTACTTCCTATTGTATTTGGTGTAGTGGTTAAGCACGCGCGCCATATCAGCATAAGCGCCCGTAAGTTCCCAAAGGGTATTTTCGCCGCCGCCCAATATCAATGCTAAACCGTAATGGTCGGCCGGCTTGTTTAACGTGGTGATACCTGCCTTGTGCAAGAAATCGTAAAAACGCTCATACTTATACTGTTGCAGCATTTTAACCGCCGGCACATTCAGCGAACGCGACAATGCCTTTGATGCCGGGACCGCGCCGTCGTAGCCTAAATCAAAGTTCTCGGGGTGATAGCCTGCGATCTGCGTAGGCACATCGGGTATCAAACTACTGGGGAGTATAAGGCCATCGTTCAACATCGCCGCATATAACAAGGGCTTCAGCGTACTGCCGGGACTTCGCGGTGCGTTTATCACATTCACATCACTTTCAAGCTGCGCATCGCCGGGGTGAAAAATATTGCCCGCGTAAGCCAGTGCCGCGCCGGTTTCCACATCAAGCACTACCGTAGCTATGTTATTAATATCATTGGCCTTTAATACCTGGTGATGGCGTTCCATTATCTCCACTATTTGCTGTTGCAAAACTGATTTAATAGTGGTAGTGATGCGTGTGTCGGCGGTTTGCTTTTCTCGTTTGTATTCAGCTTTAAAAACTTGTAACAAGTGCGGCGCCATTTGCGGCAATGGCATCGGTTTTTCGGGTACAGGCTCCAGCTTTGCCAGTTCGGCGGTAGTGCTGTCGAGGATACCTTCGGCACACATTTTATCCAGTAAGCGATTGCGTTTTTTGAGCAGCACCTGCCTGTTTTTACCCGGATGTACCAGTGAGGGTGCGTTTGGTAATACCGCCATCGCCGCCGTTTCTCCCCACGAAAGCTTATCCGCGCTGCGCCCGAAATATCGCCACGAAGCAGCATCTAATCCTATAACATTGCTGCCAAAGGGGGCGTTGCCGGCATACAGGGCCAGTATTTCGTCCTTGCTGTAGCCCGCTTCCAGCCGCAGCGCCATAAATATCTCTCTTATTTTATTCCATACCGTGCGCTTATGGTTTGTAGCCAGGCGGATAACCTGCATGGTAAGCGTACTGCCGCCGCTGGTGATATGACCGGTATTGATGCTTTGTTTTATTGCCCTGCCAAAAGCTAATGGGTCGAAGCCGGGATGGTGGCGAAAGCGTTTATCTTCAAAAGTGATGATACATTGCTTAAATTTTTCGGGAACGCTATCATTATAAGGGAACCGCCACTGCCCGTCCGCCGCGATAGATGCGCCAAGCAGTTGCCCGCTGTCATCATCAATAACATATGATGTAGGGCTTTTGAATAAAGGCTTTGGAAGGCAGAAGGTAAACAGCATCGCCAATGCAAATGCTGCTGATAGCAGGATGATGCTTTTGGGTTTTTTAAGGCGTTGTTGTATGTTTCTTAAGCGGGGATGCATGTGCTATAACCTGTCCTGCTCAAAACTACTGTATTTACGAGAATATAATTATGCCCAATATGATACCAACGATCATGATAACATACAGCATGATCTCTGTTTTTGCGAAGCGTTTGTATTTTGTCCAGAAAGAATAGTCCTGTTTGGGTTTTGACATGGGGCAAATTTAAGGAAAATTTGCTAACACCCGTCATGCTGACCCGATAGCTATCGGGTTTGTTTCAGTATCTCATCCAATTGGCGGAATGTCCTGTGAGATCCCGAAACAAGTTAGGGATGACGGGTTAAGATAAAATCTACCGCCCTTTCTCTTCATCACCTTCCCGCTCTACCATTACCGAGCCGCCACGGGAGAAATACTTATACAATGAAGGGTCTTTCAACCTGACGATCATCACTCCTTTGCGGGTGCTGGCATGTACTACGTAACCGTTTTGCAGATAAACACCTACGTGGCTAAACTGCCTGCCGTCAAAATCGAAGAAAACAAGGTCACCTTCTTTTAGTTCGTCTTCGTATTTGCGTTTAATGAAGTTTATTTGCAGGTTGGTTGACCGGGGCATATTTTCAATGTCGTACACCTTTTGTTGCAGGGTATAAACAAAGCCCGAGCAGTCTACGCCATCCTTTTCCAGTCCGCCGTAGCGGTATGGAGTGCCAATCCATTCATCTAAAAAACTGTACAGGCGACCGTTTTTGATGTCTGCCCGCTTTACGCCCATTATGGCCGAGTACTTTTCTACATCATCCTTATCAGGCCTTTCCATTACGTACGGACCGAGTTTCTTTACTGTGGGTGCTGCCGGCTCGTAATGCCCGTTACTGTTGCTTGTTGTGCGCTGTGTTTTTTTCGTGTTGCTGCACGAATACAGGCCCATAGTTAACAGCAGCAAAAAGCAAGTATATTTTAATTTCATTACGTATTAAATTGTGATATACCCTTATGACGGAACAAAACCCCCAGGCGTTACAATCCTAATTAATTTGCTATAAAGATATAGGGAACGTAAATGAGGCGGCGCAATTGTTTTTTAACATATCAACATCACCAAAAACTACCCGCGCAGGAAGGGATTAAAGTTGCGGGTGCCAATTTCCATACCTGCGGCACGGCAAACGGTTTTTTCACCAAATTTAAAGTTGATGGTATCCAGCGCCTGGTACAGGCGGATGCGTTCTTCGTTATCTTCAAACAGGTTTATCTGGTAGCTGCCGGTGGTTAAGTTACTTAGCTTAACACCTATCAGCCGTATAGGTCGATGCTCATTCCAGGCTTTGGTGAGCAGGTTTTTTATGCCGGGTATCAATATATGCTCGGCGGCGGTGAGGGCTATCTTTTCCTGTTGGGTATGTGTTTCGAAATTGGCATAACGCACCTTTATGGCAAGGCACGATGCCAGCTTATTCTCTTTACGCAGCTTAAACGACAGTTCTTCCGTCATACTCACCAATACGGTTTCCAGCGTGCGGCGGTCTTTTACATCGTTGTGGAACGTGTGCTCGGTTGATATAGATTTACGGTCGCTGCTCGGCACTATTTCGCTGTGGTCTATCCCGCGGGCTTTTTCCCATATATATAATCCGGCTTTTCCAAATACGGTTTGCAAAAAACGTAGTTCGACCCGCTGCAAGTCGCCAATTTTTTCGATACCATATTCGTACAGTTTCTGGCAGGTTTTTTCGCCAAGCATCGGTATTTTACGGATGGATAGCGGCGCTAAAAATTGCAGCTCGCCACCATGAGGTATCAACAGCTGCCCGTTTGGTTTGGCGGCGTTGGTAGCCATTTTTGCTACCGTTTTGCTTGATGCCATGCCAAAGGAAATTGGCAGCCCGGTATCTTT
>JBDSIC010000453.1:0-3285 GCA_039918195.1 Mucilaginibacter sp. | reverse complement strand
CGGCCTGTTCTTTTTTGTTTTTAGCCGTCTTAAGCCTGTTTTGCAATATTGGTATGGCGGCATTGTATTCGCCTTTGCCATATAATGAATCGGATTTTAGGATAGCCGGATCTTCTGTCTGGGCACGTGTATTAAATGGAAATATTCCTAAAAATAATATTAAAAATGTAAATGCACGGATAAACTCCACAGTAAAAAGCATACGCAGTAACCCATTGTGTTCCAGTTGGTTTTTAGGCATCGGCTCAAATAATTAGTACTGCAATATAAGGTTTTAAGTGATATTATAACTATGGGCATATTAATGGCCGGGAAATTGCGTTTATACTATGTTTGCCAACAATTAATACAAAGTATTTATCTTCACCGTAAATATTATTTCAACTACCTTTAGCCAGTAATGACTTATAAGCGTCTTTTTTTACTCCTGTTTTTTTTGATATGCCGGTTTACCGCAAGCGCGAATTTTAATTATAATGCCCGCTGCATGGAAGCCTATAACGCCATTTTTAGCCTGAAGCTGAACGAGGCCCGGGCCCTTATCCGCGAGGAAAAGCAGCAAAACCCGCAAAATGGCATTACCATATTGCTGGATAACTATGTGGATTACTTCAGTATACTAACATCTGACAGTAAAACGGATTACGAAAAGATGAAAGGCCGCCGGTCCACCCGCGTTGACGCGCTGGACGGCAATGATGAGAACTCGCCTTACTACCTGTTTTCGCAGGCAGAAGTATACATGCAGTGGGGACTGCTTAAAGGCAAGTACGGCGACTACATGGCATCAGCAAGTGACCTGAAAAAAGCGCGTAACCTGTTAAAGGATAACGTAAAAAAATACCCTGATTTTTTACCTAATTTAAAAAGCCTCGCGCTGATAGATGTGGTATTTGGCGCACTGCCATCCAACATGAAAAGTGTGGCGGCCTTTTTAGGCATGCGCGGCAATATCAAAACAGGCGTGGCGCAGCTGGAAAAACTGCGCGTACAAATTGACAATACCAAGTACAGTTTTTTTAAGGATGAGGTGATCTTCTTTTTGTGTTATATGGATATAGACGTGCTTCATAACAAAGACAACTACGTCAAGCTATCACGGTACCTCACCGGAATGGACGAAAAAAGCTTGTTGCGCGGGTACTTGCAGGGATATGTAGCGGCCAAAACAGCCCATAACGATGACGCGATAGCCTACCTGGAAAAGCTGCCGAAAGGAAACCAATATGTAGCGCTCCCTGCAGTCAATTACCTGTTAGGCAATGCGAAATTGTGCCGCATGGATACTGATGCCAGTACCTATTTAAACAAATACATCAGCGAATATAGGGGCATGAACTATATAAAAGATTCGTACCTGAAACTGGCCTACTATTATTTATTAAGGGGCGACGAGGCGCGTTATAATGCCTACCTGAGATTAGTGCGTACCAAAGGCTATACCGTTGATGAAAAGGATAAGCAGGCACTGAAAGAAGCGAACGATACCCGCCCCGATACCGACCTGCTAAAAGCCCGCCTCTACTTCGACGGTGGCTACTTTGCCAAAGCACTGGCCGAACTAAAGGATGAAAAGGTGAACGAATTTAAAGTGCCGCGCGATAAAATGGAGTTTTATTACAGGCTGGGCCGTGTTTACGAAAGGCTTGACAGATCAACCGAAGCGATCGCTAATTACCAAAGGACCATCAACATGGGTAAAGGCTCTACCTATTACTTCGCAGCCAACTCGGCACTGAGTATAGGTGGTATCTACGAAAAGAAAAAGGATTATAAAAAAGCGGCATCTTACTACAACCAGGCTATCGATATGAAAAATCATGAATATGAAAAGAGTATTGAGATGCAGGCGGAAGAGGGGTTGGAAAGGATAGGGGAGTAAACAGGTTTTATAAAAAACCGTCATGTTGAACTTGTTTCAGCATCTCAAAAGCCATTCCCGTCCGCTTTTTTACTGTTCTCTGGGATGCCGAAACAAGTTCGGCATGACGGGGGGTAAATAAATTACCCCTCTTTAGTATACCTCACCGTTCTTGCCAAAGCCTCTTTGTGAAACTCATTTACCTTCAGCTTTAATTTATCAAAATCAAAGTCGCGGTTAGTGCCGCAATCCAGCATGTTCATATATACCGAGGGCTTAACGCTTTCGAAATACTCGATAATATTGCTGCACCAAATCAGCTGGCAATCGCCTTTTATTTTGGTGACTATCTCATAAAGCCCTTCTTCAAAATGAATGTGCCTGATATGGCTGCTTTCTAAATGTGCCTGGGGATAAAACAATAGCAAGCTGCCCGGTTGCGACAGCATTTCCGCAGCATATTCAAAGCTTTTCAGCATTGATTTTTTTCTCGGCTCGATGGAAAAATTGCCGGTGTAGCGCATCCACCAGTTCAATTCTATCTGCCGCTTTAACGACATGATGTACAACCGCCTCATGCGGTTAGGTTTCCAAAGTACCTTGTCGCATAAATAGTAGGCCCAAAAACCATCTAAAAAACTAAAGTGGTTGCACATTAAAATATACGAATGGTTGGGTTTTATGGGTATATCCTTAATAACCATTTTATTAAAGCGCCTTTTAAAATGCCAGCCCAACAGCCGGGCAAGCAGCTTAAACATAAATGGCGACAATGGCTTCGACTTTAATATCATATCAATAATCAAGTGCTAAATTAAGGTTTAAAAGAGAAAGTGTAAGGTTTAAGCTTTGCAAGATTGTAAAACTTCATAAACCATATCTTTAGTTAGCAAACCATTAACTTCCGGGTCGGTCAAAATGGAGGCGTTATCTAAAAGCTCTTCATTTTCAAATGATATGTTATCTGATAATTGTAAAGCATCTATAATGTACATTAACTCGTATTTTGTTATTTCTTCATTTAAATAAGCCTCGCACAAAACGGCAATGTCTTTTTTTCGGACAAGCAGTTGGATGTCTTCTTGTAGAATTATGGGCACACTGCTTCCCTTTTTTGAAAGCAACAATTTATAATTTGATATTTCAGGAGTTATAATCTCATTCAATTGTGAGTTCGTTATTGCCTGGTCAAAAAAATCTTTAAGCAGACTTACTTTCATATCAATAAACTGGCTAGTGTTGAAATGAACTGTTCATTTATCATCTCGTGGTCCGCATCCAAAAGTACAACTTCGGCTTGTTTAAGTTTTGGTAAAAAATGCCGGCCTATTTTTGGCGGGTACATCCTGTCGCGTTTGCCAAATATAAATATACTTCGTATGTGGTTTTCGGTAAGTGATTTTAACAACCTTGTCTCGTCGGTT